>DAOUQU010000237.1 GCA_030625445.1 Gammaproteobacteria bacterium | reverse complement strand
GAAAAACTGGGGATGCTTTTCGACGGCTCACTCTCCAGGCCGATCGATATTTTCGACCTGCTGCTTCATGGCGCACCATGGCTGTTACTTGGATTAAAACTTTTTCGCCTGGGCTTGTCCCGCGGCAACTGAGGAAGCTCTGATCAAGTCGCTACACGCCTCAATCAGAGCATTCCTGCAAGTTAGTCTACGGGGGAAGGGTTATCTATCAATGGATATAATACACATCCAGATTGCCCTTCCCCCGAACCCCCATCCCATGGACTTATTCAGAGGCTCCCTAAACCATCGATCAGTCAGATTGCTTCGCTGCGCTCGCAATGACAGGCGGCGCCTCGTCAGATCACTTTTGAGAAGCGCTGCTCCCCCTGCGGGTTCAAGTAGGCGTCGAAGACCATGCAGATGTTGCGAATCAGGAAGCGCCCCTTGGGTTCTACGCTGATGCCGTGATCGCTGACGACAAGCAGTCCATCTGACTGCATCTGCTGCAGGCGCTCGAGTTCCGGTGCGAAATAGTCACTAAAATCGATCTCCCAGCAACTCGAGAGAGAGGAAAAATCGAGGCGAAAGTGGCAGATCAGGCGGGTAATGACATCGCGGCGGATGAGATCATCCCGGTTCAGCTCAAGCCCGCGGTGCACCGGCAGATGACCGCTGTCGATTGCGGCATAGTAGTCATCCAGGGTGCGCAGATTCTGCGAATAGCTGTTCCCGACCATACCGATCGAGGTGATGCCGATGCCGATCAGATCACAGTGGCTGTGCGTGGAGTAGCCTTGAAAATTGCGATACAGCGTCCCTTCGCGCTGCGCCACCGCCAGCTCATCATCCGGGCGGGCGAAGTGATCCATGCCGATAAAGAGATAACCGGCCTGTTCCAGCTTCTCTGCAGTCATCTGCAGAATATCCAGCTTTTCAGAGGCCTCCGGCAACTCTTCGACATGAATGCGACGCTGCGGTTTGAACAGCTCGGGAAGATGGGCATAGTTAAAGATGGAGAGACGATCCGGCTGTGCCTCGAGTATGGCATCGAGAGTGGTGCGGAAACCCTCAACTGTCTGCTGCGGCAGTCCATAGATCAGGTCGATACTGACCGAGCGAAACCCCTCGTCACGCGCCGCGTTGAGCACATTCTCCGTGATCTCGCGGGACTGCAGGCGATTGACCGCCTGCTGTACCTTGGGGTCATAATCCTGCACACCGAGGCTCATGCGGTTAAAACCAATCTCACGCAGCAGCTTGACGGTATCGGCATCAGCCTCGCGCGGATCGATTTCGATCGAATATTCACCCCGATCATCATCCACTAACTGAAAAGCATCAGCAGTCGCCTGCATCAGCTCGCGCATCTCGTCACCGCTGAGAAAAGTCGGCGTGCCGCCTCCCCAGTGCAGCTGCTCGACCGGGCGGCTGTTATCAAACAGCTCTCCCTGCATGACGAGCTCCTTTTTCACACGCTGCAGATACTCCCCCGCTTTGCTTCGATCCTTGGTGGCGATTTTATTGCAGGCGCAATAGAAACAGATGGTGTCGCAGAAGGGGATGTGAAAATAGAGCGACAGTGGATTGTCGCTGCTGTTCGACGCCCTGGCCACTCCCCTGTATTCAGCTTCGCCAAAGGCTTCATTGAATTTAACCGCTGTCGGATAGGAGGTATAGCGCGGGCCGCTCTGATCGTACTTTTTGATCAGGTCGAGATCAAACACCAGCCGCTGTTGTGAGGCATCACTCATCTTCGTCAATCTCCAGGCCCTTGCGATGGGTCTCGTTGATCTGCTTCAGCAGCAGATGGAACGGAATTTGATCTCCAAACTGGTGAACCCACTCCATGTAGGGGAGATCCTCCCGGCCAAAGTGATAGGCGCCGTCGCACATATCCTGGTAGAGCTTGTTGATACTCTGCTCCAGTGGCTCCAGATAGACCGGAAAACGGGGCATCTCTTCAGCTTCGAACATCAGGCACTCCCTCAGATCCTGCACTTCAAAGCGCGCATTCTTGACCCACTCGATATACTCTTCTACACTTTTTGCCCGACGTAATACCATTGTAACCTCTCAAATAACCCGTGCAGGGTCTCTACATTGTCATTGCGAGGAGGCTCCGCCGACGCGGCAATCCCGAAGCTGTTCTGCTGTCAGCAGAAACACGCCATCACCACCCCTCTCGAAATCCAGCCACAAGAAGGGAATATCAGGAAACCGGGCCATCAGCAGATCTGCTGACGCGCCAACCTCGACGATGATGATACCACCTGGCGCAAGGAAAGGAGCCGCATCCTGTAAAATACGCGCCACCACGTCCATACCGTCACCACCCGCCTCCAAACCAATCTCCGGCTCATGCTGATACTCTGGCGGAAGCCCCCTGTATTCTTCGCTGCTGACATAGGGCGGATTGCTGACAATCAGGTCATACTGCCGCGGCGGCAGCTGATCAAACAGATCCGAGGCGATCACAGCAACGCGCTCATGCAGATGATGCTTGTCAACGTTCGATTGAGCTATATGCAGTGCCGCCGCGGAGATATCGACTGCATCCACCTGTGCCTGTGGAAACGCATAGGCGCAGGCAATCGCAATACAGCCGCTGCCGGTGCAGAGATCGAGGATTGCATTTACGCCCGAAGTTTCAAGCCAGGGGGAAAACTGCTCCCCGATCAACTCGGCAATGGGCGATCTCGGCACCAGCACATCCCTGCTGACGTCAAATTCGAGACCGGCAAACCACGCCTTACCGGTCAGATAGGCCGCAGGGAGACGCTCCTTGATGCGCCGCTGAAACAGCTCCAGCACCCGGGTTTTTTCATCAGCGGTAAGATGCGCGTCCAGATAGTCCTGCGGCAGAGTGTGATCCAGATGGAGCGCATGCAGCACCAGCTGCAGCGCCTCATCCAGGGCATTGTCAGTTCCATGACCAAAAAAGAGTTCCGCCTCGTTGAACATGCTGGCACCACGGCGCACCAGGTCACGCAGTGTTGTCAGGTTGTCATCATTAGTCATTATTCATTTCACCAAAATCCAGCTGCAGCTGCATCTTCCTGAGTGTCAGTTCTGCTTTAGTAGCCCGCTTTTCAGCGGCTCTTGTGGCATTTTCCGCCTTCTCCACTCTCTCCTGCAACCGCTGCATCCTCTCTTCAGAGGCAACGGG
>DAOUQU010000246.1 GCA_030625445.1 Gammaproteobacteria bacterium | reverse complement strand
CCGGATCTGATCATCACAGTCGATAACGGCATCTCCAGCATCGACGGCGTCGCTGCTGCAAAAGCCTGCGGCATCGCTGTGATCGTGACGGATCATCACCTGCAGGGTCATTCGCTGCCGGATGCCGATGCCATCGTCAATCCCAACCTGGAGGGAGATGAATTTCCGAGTAAAAATCTCGCCGGTGTCGGCGTGATCTTCTACCTCATGGCTGCATTGCGCACCGCCCTGCGCAAGCAGGGGTGGTTTGAGCAGCAGCAGATCAGTGAGCTGAACATGGCGGATTACCTCGACTTGGTGGCGCTGGGAACGGTCGCCGATGTGGTGCCGCTGGATCAAAACAACAGGATTCTGGTCGAGAATGGATTGCAGCGCATCAGGGCAGGGCGCTGCTGCGCCGGAATCACGGCGCTGATCGAGATCTCCAAACGCACGGCGGGGCGCCTGGTTGCGACTGACCTGGGGTTTGCGCTGGGGCCGAGATTGAACGCCGCCGGGCGGCTCGAGGATATGTCGCTGGGCATCGAGTGTCTGCTGACCGATGATGCGGGAGAGGCGATGCAGATGGCGGATGAACTCAATAGCCTCAATCTGCAGCGCCGCGAGATCGAGGAGCAGATGAAACAGCAGGCCGTGGCGATGCTCGATGCCATCGACCTGGCCGATGAACAGGCGCTGCCGGCAGGATTGACGCTGTTTGATTCGGCATGGCACCAGGGTGTCATCGGGATTCTTGCAGCCAGAATCAGGGAGCGCTGTCACCGTCCGGTGATTGCCTTTGCCGCCGATACAGCGGATGATCTCAAGGGCTCTGCGCGCTCGATCCCCGGTGTGCATATTCGTGATGTACTGGACGCCATCGCGACACGCAATCCGGGATTGATCACGAAATTCGGCGGTCACGCCATGGCGGCGGGATTGAGTCTGCCAAGAGATAATCTGCGCTATTTTAAAAAAGCCTTTGATGAAGAGGTCAGCCGCCTGGTCGATGCGGAGCAGCTGCAGGGAAGTGTCGAATCAGACGGCGAACTCTCATCTGCGGAGTTGAACCTGGAACTGGCGCAGGCGATCCGCCGGGGCGGTCCCTGGGGGCAGCATTTTCCTGAACCTCAGTTTGACGGCCGTTTCAGGGTAAAGAATCACAAGGTGGTTGCATTGCGCCATCTGAAGCTGATGCTGACCCCTGAAGATGCATCGATGCCGGTGATCGAGGCGATCGCCTTCAATCAGGCGGAGGGCGCCGATTACGCCAGGGGGGACCTGGTTGAGATTGCCTATCGGCTCGACATCAACGACTATTACGGCGAAGAGCGCCTGCAGCTGATGGTGCAGCACATCCAATAAGGAGTTGTCCATTAACAACTTCCTGGATAATGCGCAGTAATGTTGTTCGTATTCAAGGCACAGCAAGGGGCGCATAGCAGCGTTATGTAACTCTTGCTGCAAAGCAGAAGAGGGACAACAGGGCAAGCAGGATCGGGAAGTTATTTTTGGACAACGACTAAGTCCATGGGATGGGGGTTCGGGGGAAGGGCGATCTGGATACCCATTGAAAGCCATTAATAGATAGCCCCTTCCCCCGTAGAAAAACTTGCAGGAATGCTCTGGTCGAGACGCGGAGCGACTTGATCAGAGCTTTCACAGATACTCTTTGGGAGATAAATGCTATGGCTAGGTTTACAGCTGCCGAATGGCAAAAGATTCGCGACACACTCAATGCCGATCCGCAGCGCTACGGGCTTCCCAAGCGTGTCTACGGTTCGGTTGTTCTGGCGTCAGCCAATATCCGCAAGCTCGGGGCGAAGAGCAAGCGCGATGCGCATACATGGCGATTTCTTGCAGATGTTTTCAGCCATTTCGACCTGTTGGCAGTGCAGGAGGTGCTGGAGGATATGGAGGGGCTGCGGCATCTCGAAGAGTTGATGGGTGATGATTTCGGCATGGTCGTCTCCGATACCACCGGGTCATTCCCAAACGAAGGCGGGCTGGGGGAACGCCTGGCGTTCATCTTCAACTGGACGATCGTCAACCGCAAGGAGATGGTCACCGACGTCACCTTCGATCGATCAAAAGTGCTGCAGGTGATCGCCGAGGAGGGGGATGCCATCCAGGAGGCCGTGGCTGCCGCAAAGCAGAATAAGGAGTATTGCAGGAAACTGAAGTCTTACCAGCGAAAACTTGAAAAGGCGAAGATCCAAGGAAAGCGCTTGCCCGATAAGCCCAGGCTCCCCATCAAGATGCCCGCCTTCCTGAGCTTTATCCGCACACCGTTTGCAGTGATGTTCGAGATTCGCGGACACCCGGGGGCGGAGCGCTACACCTTCATGGCGGTCAATGCGCACCTCTTCTTTGGCAATTTTATTGACGATCGGCGCCAGGAGTTCAATGCGTTGATGAGCTGGATCATGGGACGTGTGCAGGAGTGCGATGAGAACACTCCTCTGGATATCCTGCTGCTGGGTGACCTCAATCTCGATTTTGACAATCCGATCAACGATCATCAGCGCATTAAGGCGCTGATCGAGGGGTTGAACGAAATAGGCGGTGAAGAGGTTAACGTCTATTTTCCATTTCTGACTCCGCATCCACTGCGGCCCGGGCAGCAGTTGATGGGCAGGGACGGACGTCCGCTGCAAACCAATGCGCGACTGACGGAAACATTCGATCAGATTGGCTTTTTCTCACGCGATGAGCGCCTTAAATCGCTGCAGAACGAGAGTGCCGGAGCTGCTGCGCGAGGTCCTGATTTTGGCGTTTTTGATTTCGTCAATCTCTTCAGTGAGGCGTTGCACGGCAAGCCGTTTGAAAAACTGTCCAAGGATCAACAGCTGGCGCTTATCAATCGTTTCGAGTACAAAGTCAGTGATCATATGCCGCTGTGGTTTCGCATCCCGCTGCCTGACGTCAAGGAGGGTATTGCGCCGAGCCATTAGGGAAGGTGCAATGCGCTGCGCTTATTGCACCCTACATCTCTACACCAGCATTGTAGGCCGGATAAGGCGCTTTCACCGATTTTTGATTCAATACGGATC
>DAOUQU010000232.1 GCA_030625445.1 Gammaproteobacteria bacterium | reverse complement strand
GGGTGGCGTATAACAGCAACCTTCAGGCCGCGTTGCTTCAGAAGTTTCGATAACCAGCGTGTCGTCGGGGATTTTCCACAACCGGTGCGGACCGCACAGACTGCAATAACCGGAACCTTTGCCTTCAACATGGTGCGTGCGGGACCCAGCATCACGAAGTCTGAACCAGCTGCAAGGACGACAGAAGCCTTATGCATGACCAGGGCATGGCTGACATCACTATAGGCGAACACAACCTTGTCGATACTCTCTTTACGACACAGTGTATCGAGCTCGGATTCATCATGAATCGGAATTCCTTCAGGATAACCGGGGCCGGCAAGAGAAGCCGGATATCGACGCCCGGCAATATCCGGGATCTGTGTTGCGGTAAAGGCGATCACATCGTTGTCAGGGTCATTGCGATACACCATGTTGAAATTATGAAAATCACGACCGGCAGCACCCATGATTATGATTCGAGTGGCTTTTTGATTATTCGACATTAGATTGTTTTCGCTTCATACACTCTGGTAAATTGGAACGCCAAGAGTATGCTCCTCTAAGTATCTGGATAAATCGAAGGCTATACTAATACAATGAATAATGCACCTTGTCGTACGAATGAGGCTGTCAACCTATTATTGGAAATTTCCTGTATGCACCATCAACTCTTTGTTGAAACGTCAGGTACTGGCCAGCATCACCGGAATTAAAGAGTCAACAACTGCAGACATACTGGATACAATTCATGACAGTATGGATAAGAGTGTAGTTGCATATACGTAATCTGGGGTTTGCTGCTTTGTAAAAGAGTCCCGCGCTGATGAAACAAATCTTTATATCAATCCTGGTCAGTCTGCAGCTGATGGCATCCACTGTGTTCGCTATACAGGGAGATGCTGAGACACCTCCCCCGCTGCTGGACAGGGAGTTGTTCTTCGGTCCTCCCAGGATTTCGGGAGCGCAGCTATCGCCTGACGGCCAGTGGATGTGTTTCATCAAGGCATACAAGGGTGTGCGCAATATCTGGCTCAAGCGCGCTAAAGAACCCTTCGAGGCCGCACGTCTCATGACCGCAAGCAAGCACCCCGTACCATCCTGTTTCTGGAGTCGCAACAGCGACTACCTGCTCTACGAGCAGGACAAGGGTGGCGACGAGATGTATCACATCTGGAGCGTTAAACTGGCCGATATCCGCAAGGGAGAAAAGAGGATTCCCCCTGCTATTGATTTAACCCCGCTGAAAGAGGTGCGCGCCACCATCTACTCACTGCCGAAAAATACTCCCGGGAGCATCATCCTGGGATTGAACCTGCGCGATCCCGGCATCCACGACCCCTACCGGGTGGATATCGCCTCCGGAAAACGCGTACTGCTGCGTGAGAACAGGAAGCGTATCGGCTCTTGGGTTATTGACCGCAACGGGGATCTGCTGCTGGCCGCGAGGAGCCTGCCTGGTGGCGGAACGGAGCTCCTGCGTGTAGATCCAGTGGGCTATTCACAGATCGCCACGGTCAACGCCGACGAGGAACTCATTGTACTCAAATGCCTCGAAGATCACCGTAGCTGTTATGTCGCCAGCGATGCCGGCAAGGAGGTAGACTTGCTGCGGCTCATGCTGTTGGATGTAAAAACAGGGAAAATGCAATTCGTCGAGCAGGATCCCGAGAGAGAGGTGGATTTCGGCACTGCTGCTTTTCATCCAGTCAGCGATGAGTTGCAATTTACCTCCTATCTCGGCGACCGCCTCCGCGTCTATCCGAAGACGGAGGAGGCGGCCCTTCTCTGGAAGGGCCTGCGCAAGGCGCTGCCGGACGGCGAGATTAGCTTCGTAAGCGTCGCCGATGACCTGTCGCTGCTGCTCGTCAGGGTTTCCAGCGATGTCGACCCCGGCTCCATCTACCTCTATGAGCCGGAGATCAGCAAAATCACCCTGCAGTACCGCGTGCGTCCCGGTTTGCCCAGGCAGCATCTGGCGCAGATGCAGCCGTTGAGCTTCATTGCCCGCGACGGCATGATCATCCATGCCTACCTGACGCTCCCGAGGGGCGTCGCACCCCGCAATCTGCCGCTGGTGATGTACATACACGGCGGGCCCTGGAAACGCAACTATTGGCGCTCCGACCCCTATGTACAGTTCCTGGCTAATCGCGGCTACGCCGTGATGCAGGTGAACTATCGCGGCTCCGCCGGCTACGGCAAGCGTTACATCAATGCCGGCATCCGTGAACTTGGTACGGGAGCCATGCAGCATGACATCACTGACGCCGTCGAGAATCTGAAGAGAAAGGGGATCGCCGATCCCAAACGCATTGCCATTTTCGGCGGATCTTTCGGCGGCTACGCGACCCTGGCCGGCGTCACCTTTACGCCCGATCTCTATGCCTGCGGCATCCCCTATGCGGCCCCCTCAAACCTGGTCACCTTCACCGAAAGCTTCCCGGACTACTGGAAGTCGTTTCTCGAAAACAGCTGGTACAAGTGGATCGGCAATCCCGGCATAGCGGCTGATCGTCAGGAGATGATCGAACGCTCACCACTATTCAAAGCAGACCGCATCAAGGCACCTCTGCTGATAATACATGGCGCCAACGATCCGCGCGTGCAACAACGCGAAGCCGATCAGATCGTGATAGCCCTGCGTGACAGCGGCAAACCGGTGGAATACCTCGTTGCGCCCGACGAGGGTCACGGTTTCAACGCCGCCCGCAATCGCATGGCCATGGCGGCGGCCATCGAACAATTTCTCGCCAAACATCTGGGCGGCCGCTACCAGGAGAGGCTGCGCCCGGAAACACGCAAACGGCTTGCCAAAATCAGGGTGGATGTATCAACGCTGAAAACAAGTTCGCCGAACAGCGACTAAGGGAGCTCTGATCGAATCGCAGCGCTCTTCAATCAGAACTCCCTTACAAGTTTTTTATGGGGGAAGGGGCGTATATCAATGGCTTATGATCCATTTCTTGTTAACCCTTCCCCCAAACCCCCATCCCTTCGATTCATTCAGAACATGGATAAGCATGGCAATTCTCCGCCCATTGACATTTTTTCAATGACAGATTTACCACAAGGTCTACTATTCAGGATAATAGAGATCGTGAAATTAACCAAAGAAGAACCAGCCTAATAGCGACAGGAAAACCACGGGAAAAGCCACACGAGCAGACAGGTCCACAACTTTGGCCGGTGGATCGCGATCAATCGTCGACAGGTAGGATGTCATCA
>DAOUQU010000166.1 GCA_030625445.1 Gammaproteobacteria bacterium | reverse complement strand
AAATTTCACGAATCTTCCCATAGAGATCGTTATGCTCCCACTGATGCAGCATATTCGGCTCGCGCTGAGCCAGGTTGGCCTTCATCGGAAAACCGGTTTTAGGAAGATTGAGGGTCTCTTTATAACTCTTTGTCACTGTCTTTTTTCCAGTTGTATCTAATAAAATAAATTCATTCTTTTGAGCATGCAATCATAGGGAATAAGCGGCAGTGCAACCCTACAATCTATTTTTCCACAGATACACACAGATGAAGAGATACCATAACTATTCAGCATATGAGAGAGCGTCGCTGTTATCAGGCATATCTACCGGAAAACGCCGTAAATACATCCCTGTAGACTCGTGTCGGCATCCATGCCTCCAACGTTTCCTTTAGATATACCCGATAGCAGCGACTTATTAGCTCATTTAGCACGATATTGAATAGTTACGAGATATCTTAATATCTGTGTGCATCCATGTTCATCTGAGGTTAATTCTCTTCTTCCGTGTATTCCGTGTGTTCCGTGGTTAACTGTTTTGCTCATGGATGCGCCGCGCCTGCTGCGAGTCAGAGGCGATTTGCTCACGCAGTTCATCAAATGAATCAAATTTCATCTCGTCACGGATGCGGGAGACAAACTCCACCCCCACATGAGCACCGTAAACATCCCGGTCAAAATCGAACAGATGCACTTCCAGCAGAAAGCGGGGGTCACCCTCCACTGTTGGCCGGTTGCCGATGTTGGCTACCCCTGGCAACGGCTTGTCGCCCACTCCGTCCACTGTCACTGCATAGACACCGCGCAGCGGACTGACCGGGCGATGCAACTGGATATTCAGGGTGGGAAAGCCGATGGTGCGGCCGCGTTTGTCGCCATGGGAAACCCGCCCACAGATTGTATAGGAGCGCCCCAGCAGTTTTGATGCAGCCTGCAGGTCACCGGCAACAAGCAGCTTGCGAATGCGCGTAGAACTGATGCGTTCGCCGCCAGCTGTAACGGTCTGCAGATCATCAACCTGAAAACCGAGATCACGACCCGCTTCGTGCAACAGTCCCACGTCGCCGCAGCGGGCGCGGCCGAAGCGGAAATCATCTCCTACATAGAGGTGCTGAATTCCCAGCCCTTTGACCAGAATTTCGTCGATAAAGGCTTCGGCGCCCATGGTTGCCAACTTGCGTCCAAACGGCAGCACCAGCACATAATCGATGCCTGCGGCCTTGATGACCGTCAGTTTTTCACGCAGGCACGTCAACCTGCTGGGCGCTTTCTTCGGCTGAAAATACTCCAGCGGCTGCGGCTCGAAGGTTATCACCGTTGCAGGCAATCCAAGTACATCACCAACCTTGCGCAACTCTTCAAAGACAGCCTGGTGACCCAGGTGCACGCCATCAAAGTTACCGATGGTTGCCACGCAGCCCTGGTGTTCGGCTCGAAGATTATGGAGACCGCGAATCAGTCGCATTTGCTACACCACAAGACTCGCTTGCAAAGAAAAAAAGGGATTATATCAGTATCAACAAAGGGGGCAGCTCTATTTTTACTTCACCGGCAAAGAACCGCGAATGGAGAGAAATAGAGATGAATATGCCCCAGTTCTCCCGAACCCCCATTCCATGGTCTTATTTCAGAGGTTCCCTATATCTCTGCTATCCATTGATATAGTGCTCAAGCTGCTCGATAATGAACTGCTGATCCGAGATAATAGCCTTGACCAGATCACCGATAGAAACAACGCCTATGACCTGGTTGTGCTCCAGGATAGGCAGATGCCTGACGCGTTTGTCGGTCATCAGCGCCATACATTCCTCTGCATTCTGCATGGGAGTGGCGCACACGACACGGCTGCTCATGATCTCGCTGACACTGGTCTCTGGAGAGGAGCGTCCCTTCAGAAATACCTTTCGCGCATAATCCCTTTCTGAGATCACGCCTTTGAGTTCGCTATTTTCCATCACCACCAGCGCCCCAACCTTCTTGTCAGACATCATTGTCAACGCATCGAAAACTGAATCCTCCGGTCTGATAGAGTAGATATCAGCCCCTTTTGTTCCAAGAATATCTTTGACGAGTTTCACTATTGATTCCTCTTTATTTATTTTAAGATAAACATTAATTTCCCGACCTCTTCAGAAGACCATTCCCCGCTCAACAGCAATCGACGATGAATGCTTCCGAAATTGCAGTATCAATGTATTACATTAAGTATAGAAAGCAAAATTAAATTCCGCTACAGCGTCAATTAAACGGGGGAAATCTATTTTTCAGGCAGTTGATCTGAGTATAAGTGACTTCTCAATAACTCCGTGCAGGAAAGCACGGTTGGGATTTGCTTTTCAGGGATGTATTCACGCGTCCCTGTAAAGCGGGTCCCAGCCCTGCCAAGGTTCGAAATTACACGGGGTTATTGAGATGTTACGAGCATAATACGCTCAAACCTTGAAACTGCTGATTTCTTGTCTATGCTTTAAGTAAACCACCATCGGGCACAACCCGACTTATAAAGGAGCAGCAAATGAGCAATTCAATCGATACTTTCCCCAATGCCCCGAGTGATTGGGATCCTGAACTGGCACAGTCAACAGCCGCTGAACAGGGCCTGACTCTTACTGATGACCACTGGGACCTGGTTCGCGCCCTGCAGGAGTATTACAGCAAGGCAGAACGACCGAATCTTCGCCAGATCAAGGATGCCCTGGATGAGAAGTTTCACGCCCGGGGTGGTGTAAAATATCTGTATGAGATTATTCCGGGCGGACCTGTTGCCCTGGGCTGCAAACTTGCAGGCCTGGATGTTCCGGCAGGCAGCATTGACCCCTCGTTCGGCAGCGTGGCTTAAAAACAAGTTGGCAGTCGTCAGTTTGCAGTGGTTAATTTCCTCGTTCCCATGCTCCTGCGTGGGAATGCAGATCAGGCTTCGAATGAAACTCCGTATGCATTCCCACCGGGGACGGTGGGAACGAGACACTCCCCTGCAAACCACCGACTGACGACTGCCAACTTTGTTTATTCCAATCCGCCACGCTTCTTGATCAACTCCATGGTTGTGGTAAAGACGTCACTCTGACGATGCCCGGTGCACTGCTTGACAACCTGCCGCATCATCCCCTCTACACCAGCTCCACGGGTCACATCGCTTCCCAGCGCCAGCGACAGACCCGAAATAAATCCGGACATCCACTCCCTCAATTGCACATGGGCCAGGGCCCCTGCATCCTCCTTGTCATTCGATTCCCACTGTCTGGATGAAGAAACGAGATCATCACAACTGCGAACACCATAACCATAGAGGGAGGCACTCTGACTCCATACCGGGGCAGCAGCCAGCAATAAAAACAGCATGATAGATAGTCGCATGGGTTTCTCCATTAAAAAGGTAGAGTTGATCGGTATTATCAGCCAGTCGGAGGCATAGGAGAATTCAGCAGCAGGGAGATAGCGCGTAGCAGCTCCATCTCAGCGGCAGCCACCCTGCCATCATCGGCCACACAGACAGCACAGGCTTTGAGCAGCCGTTGCTTGTGCAGTGGTCTGAGCTGCACCAGCTTCCCGAGCGCGCTCTCCAATGCCTTGACTGTCGCTTCACGGCTTGCCGGCAGCTGTAACTCTTGTACTTTCAGCTCCGTGACTGCTGCACGGAACGCTTTTCCGATCTCAGCTTCATCCTGCCCGGCGGATCGTGCTATGACACTAAACAGGATTGCACACTCAGGGAGCAGCTGTTCAAGCAAGCGTGACCTGTCACTCTGCAGAGCTCCTGTCGAATGATCGATGGCAAGACTGCACATAACAATTTTTTGCAGTGTCCATTCAAACAGGGTGACATCTGCATCAAACTGGATAAGGACATCGATATGATGTTTGAACAGCTGAAAATGCCTGTTTGAGAGTTCCCGTAATGCCGGCACTGCCATTTCAATCACTGTAAGACGCTGCTGCGGCAACAGCCGCTGAATCACAGGCGACAGCTGCTGCGTCAGCCGAGCAACACCATTGTCTGCCTGTTTGCGCAGTACGCTGACCTGCTGTGCTGCTGTGTTGTCGTCTGCGTCAAGCAGCAGTGCAAATAGAATCGCACGGGCGCCGTAAGGGTCACGGCTCTGGTAAAGGATCACTTCAGGAATGCTATTAACCACATCTGCTGCATAAGCGATTGTCTCTGCGTCCGGGCGGGAATTCTGATCGATGCGCTGAAAAAGCTCCAGCAGCATGGTGGTTGCAGCGGCCATGCGCACTCTATCCACGTCGCTTCCGGCATGCTGCCTGCTGCTTTGCTGTCTGCTACTCTGCTGAGAATGCTTCGGCAACGTCGTTTCATCGACA
>DAOUQU010000088.1 GCA_030625445.1 Gammaproteobacteria bacterium | reverse complement strand
TACTGGTTATTATTGCCGCCGTTGCACTGCTGATTCGTCCTGATCTCATTGAAATGTCCGGATTATCGAGCTCAAAGTCATCACAGAGTAGTGATACAACTGCACCGCCTTCTGTTGCTGAACAACGGACTCCAGAGACTGCGACGATTACCGAAACGGACTCCCCGAAATCAGTAGAACAAACAGTAGAGCAAACAGTAGAGCAAACGGCAGAGAAAGCAGCAGTTTCAGAAATTGCAGCGCCTGAAGAGACAACAGCGCCCCAGGAGAGTAAAACAACCGCAGAGAGTGACGCCATCCGGGAGAGTGCGCCCACACATGATCCCGAAACACTCAAACAGAGTGACGCAGAGTGGGGCTTCGACGGCTCACAGGGATCTGACCCGGTTTCAGAAAATGCAGCGCCTGAAGAGACGCCCGCACTTCAGGAGAGTGATACTGCTGCTGAAACCGAAACCCGGCATGAGCCCGCCCCTGGGCATGATCCGGAAATGCTTAAACAGAGTGATGCAGAGTGGGGCTTCGACAGCTCACAGCAAGCTATCCCGGTTTCAGAGAGTACAACGCCTGAAGAGCCAGATACTCCTCATGAGAGTGATAGCGTGACAATTCAAGCCGCAGAATCTACGGCAACAATTGAAACACCACAGGAAACAAAATCTGCTCCTGCTGAAGAAGAAAGCCCGACAGCTGAAGAAACTTCCACCCCGGAAAGCGAGCCTGAGGCCGCACCAGGTGCTGAGGATAGCGTGCAGTCAACTGACCAATCTGAACAAAGTAGCCCCAGTGAAGAGAGCAATCCGGTCAATCCTGGCAAGACAAGTGATACAGAAAATGGTACTGAAGGGAGAACGGACTCCTCTCTGGATGAAGCGGCGTTGAGACAGAGAGTCATAGAGTTGCAGGCGTTGGCAGCCGATATTATCGACAATCCAGACCAAAGATAGTAGCGAGACGTGAGTAAGAGATAGGACTGAGTCGTGAGGACTGAGTGGGTTTCCTCAGTACTCGTTACTCACGTCTCGCTACTATCCTTTAAGCAATGACGCGTGTCACCTTGATCACGGCCGGCAGCTTGCGCAGGCTGCGAATAATCCGCGCAAGATGCCTGCGGTCTTTGACACTCAGCATAAACTCCTGCACCGAGGAGTGTCCGTCACTGTCGTCTGCGTGCACACTCTCGATATTGGCGCCGTTTTCAGCCACGACAGCTGCGGTCTCAGCCAGCACGCCCGGTCTGTTGTTGACTTCCATGCGCAGTTTCACCTGGAAATCCCCTCTGACATCCTCTTCCCACTGCACATCGATCCAGTTGTCACTGTAGCTGCGGTCGTTGGAGAGATTCAGACAGGATGCGTGATGGATCACGATGCCTTTTCCCGGATTGAAAGTACCTATAATCGGATCACCGGGAATCGGACGACAGCAGTTTGCATACTTGACCACCATGCCCTCCGTGCCGGCAATCGCAACCCGCCGCAGTGATGACTGGTCCTGTTGCTGCGACCTCTCTACCAGCACTACATCATCCCCCAGCAACTGCCGGGCTACAAAACGCACCGGACGGTTTCCCAGGCCAATATCGCTCTGCAATGCATCCAGATTCTCATAACCAAGCGCAGTGAATATCTGCTCAACCTGTTGTTGACCCAGCTCCTGCAGCGTGGTGTTGTAGTGCTGAAGTTCACTGGAAAGCAGCTGTGCTCCAAGGTTGACTGACTCCCTGTTCTGCAACTGTTTGAGAAAATTTCTGATATTGGAGCGTGCCCTGGAAGTTGCCACGAACTCCAGCCATTTTGGATTTGGATGAACATTCGGCGAGACGTGAATCTCGATAGTCATGCCATTGCGCAGCAGTGTCCGCAGCGAAACCATGCGCTTGTCAACCCGTGCAGCGACACAATGGTTGCCGACATCCGTATGCACTGCGTAGGCAAAATCCAGCACTGTGGCGCCGCGCGGCAACACCATGATTTTCCCCTTGGGTGTAAAGACGTAAACCTCATCTGGGAAAAGGTCGACTTTGACGTGCTCGAGAAACTCGATCGAGGAGGCGGTATCTTCCTGCAAATCTGTCAAACTTCTCAGCCACTCACTGCTCGGCCCATCGATGCGCCCGCCCTCTTCACCATGCTTGTATCCCCAGTGCGTCGCGATTCCCTCCTCGGCAAACCGATGCATCGCTTCGGTGCGGATCTGAATCTCGACAGGAGCTCCGTGCGAACCAAAAACAATGGTATGCAACGACTGGTAGCCGTTTGATTTGGGGATGGCGATATAGTCCTTGAAATTACCGGGCTTGGGCTTGTAGAGATGATGCACAACACCCAGCACCCGGTAACAGTCGTCGACTGACTGCACAATAATGCGAAATGCCAGCACGTCGGCAATATCGGCAAACTGCACCTTGCGATCTGCAATCTTGCGATAGATGCTGTAGAGATTTTTCTCTCTGCCGGAGACCTCGGCTGGAATGTCTGTCTGCACCAGTTGGCGGCGCAGCGCAGTCAGAATGCCGGAGATCACCTTCTGCTGCTTGCCGTGATGCTTGCGCACCTCGCGCTGTAGAATCTGGTAGCGCCATGGCCAATGTGCTACAAACGCCAGGTTCTGAAGCTCTTCACTAAGACGGTGAATTCCCAGACGTTTTGCGATGGGAGCATAGATCTCAAGCGTCTCTCTTGAAATGCGCCTGGCCTTGTCCGGCCGCATCACGCCCAGCGTGCGCATATTGTGCAGGCGATCAGCCAGTTTGATGAGAACCACGCGAACATCCCTTGTCATCGCCAGGATCATTTTTCGAAAACTGGCGGCAACCGCCTCTTCCCTGGAGCTGAAATCAAGATGCGTCAGCTTGGTCACACCATCGACCAGTTCGGCAACCTCATCATCAAAAATTTCCTGGATTTCGGCCTTCGCTGTCGGCGTATCTTCGATGACATCATGCATCATCGCCGCCATCAGGCACTTATAGTCGAGCCGCATTCCTGCCAGAATATAAGCAACGGCAACCGGGTGATAGATATAGGGCTCGCCCGACATGCGTTTTTGATTGATGTGCGCATCAGCACTGAAGAGATAGGCGCGATAGACCTCACGAATCTGTTCTGTCGTCATGTAGGACTCCAGATAGGAGAGCAGATCGCTCACCAGAAAACGTGGTTCGTCGCTGCTTTTTTCAGCTAACGCCATATCCAGTTGTCTGCCGGGTTGAGGTGAATTCCGCTGTGCCACGTCTGTTGAATATTATCGTGAGATAAATACATAGCATAGCACCTGACAAGCGCATCGATAGCAATCTGTTTTTTCACTGATTTTTATTCACCATGGACAACACGGAATTTCAATCCCCGAACAGACTGCGGATTGCAGCAATTCCCTGCGCACCGCAGCGCCACGCCTGCGGCGTGTCATCCGACCGCATGCCGCCCAGTGCGTAGACAGGCAGTGTCGCCGGTGTGACCATTGCTGAAAAACGATCCCAGCCCAACGGCTGCGCCTGCGGATGGGTTGTTGTTGGCTGGACTGGTGAGAGGGTCGCAAAATCAACGCCAATGGATGCTGCATGAACAAGCTCCTGCTGTGTGTGACAGGAGGCCGCCAGCAGTTGTTGCTGCGGGAAATTTCTGCCGTGCATGGCTCGCATCTGACTGCTGCTGAGATGCAGACCGCAGCCGAGTCGTCTTGCCAGCGACTCATCTTTCAGCATCAATGTCGCGCCATGTGAGTGGCATAAAGCCATCACCCTCCCAGCAAGCGACCTAAGCTGTTCCTTGTCATAATCGGGAAGACGCAGCTGTAGCAGACGAATCCCCTGCTGCAGGCTTGCTTCAAGCTGCTTCAGAAAAATGGATTCATCCTCAATTAACGGCGGGGTGATCAAATAACGTGATGGCAGACGGATGGCAGTGACGATTGGCCTGTCCGCCGACGGAAGTGAATAGTCATCGATCTCCTCTGCCGCCACCCAGGCAATCTGCTGGCCTTCCACTCCTGCTGCTGTTCCCTGCCACTCGTTGACAAGATGCACATCCAGAAAAACCTGCTTTTCAGGATAGCTGTGGCTGATCTGGATCAGCGGCCGGTGAGCGAGTATCTCTATATCCAGCTCCTCTTTGATCTCACGCTGCAACGCAGCGGACAAGGATTCGCCAGCTTCGAGCTTGCCGCCGGGGAATTCCCACAGTCCCGCAAGATGCGTTCCTTTACGGCGGCGCGACAGCAGAATTTTCCCCTCTGCATTACGCAGCACGGCAACGGCGACATGGAGTGGGGATAGGGATGGGGGAGAAGACACAGGAGTGAGTGATGAGTAGCGAGGAGTGAGAGTAAGAGTAAGGGACTTCAGGTGCGGTACTCTGCATTGATTTTGACGTAGTCGTAGGAGAGGTCGCAGGTAAGGATGGTGGTGTTATACGCGCCGCGGCCAAGATCGACGCGGATGGTCAATTCGGATTGCTCCATGACCCGCTGCCCGGCCTCTTCGCGATAGTCGGGATCACGTCCGCCATGAGCGACGATGCAGAGATCATCCAGCCAGATACGCACCCTGTCGATCTCAAAGTTGTCGATTCCGGCGCGGCCTACTGCAGCAAGAATACGCCCCCAGTTGGGATCGCTGGCAAATAGCGCAGTCTTTACCAATGGAGAGTGGGCGATGGTATAGGCGACATCTTTCGCCTCCTGCAGGGTTGCTGCTGATTCAACCTGGATCTCGACCAATTTGGTGGCGCCCTCGCCATCCCTGACAATTGCACGGGCAAGCTCCATGCATACCTTCCTGACCGCGGATAGAAATGCAGCACTGTTGTCAGCGTCAATGACAACGTCACCGGCACCTGATGCCATCAGCACACAGGCGTCATTGGTCGAGGTGTCGCCATCGACGGTGATAGCGTTAAAACTCGGCTCGACAGCCTGCTGCAGCGTTGTCTGCAGCAGCTCTTCAGGTACGCTTGCATCGGTTGCGACAAATGCCAGCATGGTCGCCATATCCGGGCGAATCATGCCTGATCCTTTGCACATCCCGGTAACAGTCACCTTGCCGCCGTCAATCTCGACCTCTCTGCTTACCAGTTTTGGAACTGTATCAGTAGTCATAATCGCCTGCGCCGCCAGCTGCCAGCCCTCTTCGTCGAGGCCATCGAGCAGTGCGGGGATTGCGGCCGGGAAACGCTCTGCAGGCAGATCCTCTCCGATGACGCCCGTCGAGAATGGCAGCACCTGCTTGATATCACAGCCGGCAGCTGTCGCCAGGGATTGACAGGTTTCATGTGCCGCCTGCATCCCGGCATCACCGGTGCCGGCATTGGCATTGCCGGAGTTGATCAGCAGGTAGCGGGGCGCCACCGCAGCGAGATGCTGTTTCGCCAGCACCACCGGAGCCGCACAAAAGGCGTTAGTGGTGAAAACTGCAGCGCAGCTGGCGCCGACAGCAATCTCGATGACAACGAGATCATCCCGGCCAGGGTAGCGAATCCCGGCAGCTGCAGAGGCGAGGCGGATTCCCTTGACGGGATGGGCGGGGGATTTTGGCATATGAAAAATAGTCACGCTATCTTGGCGCTTTTCAGTGAATTTGTAGGGTGCAAGTAATAAACAGGACTGAGTAATGAGTAGTGAGGAGTGAGTAACTACAAGCAGCCTCACGACTCAGCACTCGCTACTATCCCTTCCCCTCAGTACTCGCTACTCACGTCTCAGTACTATCTTTTACTTCAGTTTCCCATGGCACTGTTTGTATTTTTTGCCGGAGCCGCAGGGACAGGGCTCGTTGCGTCCGATCTTGCGGTCTGTGCGCACGTAAGGCTGCGCCTTCTCCTCTTGTGCGGATCCCGGTTGGGCAGCGGCATCATCGCCATCGCCGAAGCCGGTAAACTCTTCGTGCTTGAACTGGATATCCGGCATCTCGTGTTCAGGGAGTTCCAGCGCATCCTGGGGCTTGATCTGAACCTGAGAAAGAATTTTCACCACATCATGCTTGATATTATCCAGCATCTCGGAAAACATCGCGAAAGCTTCGCGCTTGTACTCCTGCTTGGGGTTCTTCTGCCCGTAGCTGCGCAGGTGAATTCCCTGGCGCAGATAGTCCATCGCGGCGAGGTGCTCTTTCCAGTGGCGGTCGAGTGACTCCAGCATCACACCCTTTTCAAATTGACGCATCTGCTCGGCGCCGACGAGCTCCTCCTTGCCGGCATAGCTATTCTCCATCTCGTCCAGGATACGCTGCCGCAGTCCCTCTTCATGCAGATCGTGATCCTCGTCGAGCCACTTCTGCAGCGGCAGTTGCAGCTCATATTCATGCTGCAGCGACTCTTCCAGAGCTGGAACATCCCACTGCTCATCGAGGCTTTGTGGCGGGATATAGGTATCAACAAGGCTGCTGAGAACCTCTTCGCGCATTGCCCCGACAGTGTCAAAAATATCATCAACCTCCATCAGCTCACTGCGCTGCTGGTAGATCACCTTGCGCTGATCATTGGCGACATCATCGTATTCCAGCAACTGCTTGCGGATATCGAAGTTGCGTCCTTCCACCTTGCGCTGGGCGTTTTCGATCGCCTTGTTGACCCACGGATGCTCGATGGCTTCACCCTCTTCCATGCCCAGCTTCTGCATCAGTGAGCCAACG
>DAOUQU010000452.1 GCA_030625445.1 Gammaproteobacteria bacterium | reverse complement strand
CAAATACCGGTCAAAACATGTTGATGTTGCCCCTTCCCCCATAGAAAAACTTGTGGGAAAACTCTGATCAAGTCGCTCCGCGTCTTGATCAGAGTTTTCCTAATAAGGATCAGGAAACCCAAGTGTAGCAAGAATTTCACTTTCCAGTCTCTCCATCTGTTCTGCTTGCTGATCATCCTGATGGTCGTACCCCTGCAGATGCAGCATTCCGTGCACTACCATGTGCGCCCAGTGCGAGTGTAAAGGCTTTTGTTGCTGGTGGGCCTCCTGCTCGACAACAGGGGCGCAGATGACAATATCGCCAAGAGAGTTGTCAGCAATCCCTGCGGGGGCTTCGAACGGAAAGGAGAGCACATTGGTGGGTTTATCGCGCCCGCGATAGTTGTTGTTTAACTGCCGGCTCTCTTCACTATCGACGAGACGAATAACAACACTGGTTTCTTCATTATTCACTAAGGCAGCTGACGCCCAGCGTTGAAAATCACTGTCACACGGCAGATCGGTGGCAGATGATGCCCGTTGAATTTCGATTTCAGCGGTCATTCGAGGGGGCCTTTAGATTTATTATGGATTACGCTATCGCTTGTCCTTCGGAACCGGCGCAAAGTCCGTAGGGGGGATAAGGCGTCTTTTTGCCGCATCCACCAGATTTTGGTGCAATGCGCGGAGCTTATTGACACCCTACAAAACCAGCATGTTTTATCGATGCCATCATGTTGAGTGAATCGCTGTGATCAACTCATCGTCGCACCAGCGGCTGATGTGTCCGGCGGCACGTTGCGGCGCATGCTGTGCATCAATCCATTCGCATAGCCCTTCGCAGATGTCTGCAAAGCTCGCCTGTTGACGCATCTGGTCGAGCGCCCAGGCTTCATCGACATCCATGGAGCGGAACCAGTTTTTTTGATCGATTTTTCGCCAGCATATCCAGGGCAGCGGGTATTCGTAGGAGATTGCTTCCGAGGGATCGAGCTGTTTGTCAATCTCCTGCCACAACGCCGGAACATTCCAGCTGAGTTCGATGCGCTGAATGGTCGGGTTGAACTGCAGTCGTAGATCACTCCAGCGTTCAGCGGGCAGTTGCCGCAGGTCGTTCATCGTCAGGGGGGCAAAGTCCTGTGCATCGAAAACATCCCTCAGGGTCCACTCGAACAGCGCCATCTCCCGGAGAGCCGGTGAGCCGCTGTAGGGCGCGGTCTGCTGCAGAAATGTCGGCAGCTGGTGGCCAAACCAGCGAATCGAGAAGTGCTGCGACGGGTATTGGTCAATATAGGCATTGGCCA
>DAOUQU010000362.1 GCA_030625445.1 Gammaproteobacteria bacterium | reverse complement strand
AATCCATATCGGCGCCATGTACACACCCTGGCTCAGTGATGTTCTGGGAATTCAACCGGTTTCGCTGCAACACTGGTTCTTACTGCTGGGACTGGCGCTGTCGGTTGTCGTGATCATGGAACTGCAAAAACTGTGGTGGCGACGCAGCGGAAAAGCCAACAACAAATTTTCAGAGTCCACATAGGATGTGCCGAGGTACGAAGCGCATCCTATCCAATCCCAAACAATGTAGAAAGTTATTGAGAAATCAGGAGAAACACATGCACCATTCACTGACATCAATCATCCGCATCCCTCTTTTCTGCTCTCTCATGCTGCTCACTCCGCTGTTGCCCGCAGAGAAGCAGGCTGTGTCGCCGGATATCAACAGCTATTTTCAAAATCCGGACTGGCAACAGTGGGTCAATACCTTCGAACGCACCGGCAGGGAGGTGTTTGACAAGCGCGATGCAATCGTTGCAGCAAGCGGTGTCAAAGCAGGGATGGTTGTGGCCGATATCGGCGCAGGCACGGGGCTCTTTACGCGCCTATTTGCCAACAGTGTGGGGCCTGGCGGCAAGGTTTACGCCGTCGATATCTCGCGGCCATTTATCGAGAATATTCTACGCACCTCCCGTGAGCAGGGGTTCGTGAATGTTGAGGGCATCGTCAATAGCGACAAGGATGCTTCACTGCCGGCTGATGCGATCGATATCGCCTTTCTGGTCGATACCTACCACCATTTTGAGTATCCCGTCAGCATGCTTGCCTCGATCCGGAGATCGCTCAGAACGGGCGGCTCCCTGATTATCATCGACTTCCGGCGCGACCCGCATCGCAGCTCCAACGGGGTCATGGGTCACGGGCGCGCAGGTAAAGAGGCCGTCATCGATGAAGTGACAAAGGCCGGCTTCCGGTTGATCGATGACAAACCACTGCTGCGCACAAACTACTATCTGCTGTTCAGAAAGCCTGCGCCGGAATGACGGAGTCGGGGATATACTCTCGTTCCCACCGTCCTCGGTGGGAATGCATACGGAGCTAAATTTGAAACCAGATCTGCATTCCCACGCAGGAGCGTGGGAACGAGAAAAATTCTTCGTGGTCTTCGTGTGCTTCGTGGTAAAAATCTTTTAAAATGTTGACACTCTATTGGTGCTTTGAGAATTACTAAAATACCCCCGAATCATTTGCTTCCTGAAGCATTCTCCGTTATTCTAAATATAGAACATTTATAGTACGCTTAATGCAGGCGATTCGCGGACGATTCACAATATCATGACAACAGCCGACACCTTGTGGCCACGCGCCATCATTCTCATGGATATGAATGCCTTTTTTGCCTCTGTCGAGCAGCTCGATCATCCCGAGTGGCAGGGACGCCCGATCGCGATCACCAATGGCCGGCGCGGCTCTACCATTATCACCTGCTCCTACGAAGCACGGGCATGGGGAGTCAAGACAGGCATGCGCCTGAAAGAGGCGCGCCGGCTCTGCCCTGAACTGATCCAGGCCCCCTCCCGGCCGCAGCGTTATGTCAAGATATCAACCGCCATCATGCAGGCGCTTCAGGCGTTTACACCGGATATCGAGATCTTCTCCGTCGATGAAGCTTTTCTCGATATTACCCGTTGCCAACAACTGCTCGGTTCACCGCCGGTGATCGCCAGGCAGGTAAAACAGGCTGTGCTGCAAACCTCCGGTATTCTCTGCTCTGTCGGTGTCAGCGGCGACAAAACCACTGCAAAATATGCTGCAAAACTGCATAAGCCAGACGGCCTGACCATTATCCCGCCGTGGGAGGCGGAAGAGGCGCTCAGGGACGCCCCGGTAACTGCGCTGTGCGGTATCAACAAGGGGATTGGCGCCTACCTGCAGCAGCACGGCGTGATCTATTGCGGGGAGATGAAAAACATTCCCGTCAGCGTTTTGGCGCGGCGCTTTGGCAACCCCGGACGCCGTATCTGGCTGATGGCGCAGGGAAAGGATCCCGAGGCGGTGATCACCGAGGTTGC
>DAOUQU010000416.1 GCA_030625445.1 Gammaproteobacteria bacterium | reverse complement strand
TCTCAATACGCTGGTTCATTTCAGCAACCAGTTGACCGATCGTTGCCGCATTGTTATCGCTGCCGCAACCGGATATGAGCATGGCAATCAGCATCGCAGCATATCCAGATAACCATCGATTGTTGTAGTAAAGTCTCATTCTCCAAAATCCTCCACACAACCAAAACCTAAAACCTAAAACCTAATACTTAAAACCTGCCTATCTAAATGCAGGATCTGACTCTGCGCCCGGTCGCGGTTTCCAGGCGAGGTCGTAGTATTCGCCCCGATCACGAGCCCAGGGGTCAAAGGCATTTTTTACATGTAGCAGCTCCTCCTTGAGCAGCGGGATGTTCCGCAGCAACAGCCGTTTGAGCGGCGAGACAGAGACTGCATGGCCGTTGACTTTCCCCGGTTCCAGGCAGGCCTTGCCGCCATCTGCCTTTGTAGTGACTGCATAGGGACATTCAGACAGCAAGCCGTTATTCATGACCCACTCATAACCCAGGCTGGAATAAAATTCCGGGCGAAAACTTGATGTGAAAAAGCGGTCGCTGAAGAGCCTGCGTGACGCATTCAGAATAAAAATGTGGAATTGGGTTTCTGAAATGGCAAAGCCGTGCGGTCGCGTATATTCAGCCAGCCAGCCAACGATGTTATCGACGTCTTCAATATTATCGACAACGGAGCCGTCCGGATGCCCCAGGCAATCGTTGATGAAGCTGTCATCCGCATTACGCTGGACTTTTGAGATGATCTTGCCTGCATCACATGTGTGCGTGCCGTAGATCTCCCGCATGCGTCTGACTGTCTCTTCCTGGTGTTTGCGCCAGGGATTCTCCTTCTGCAGATGCTGGTCAACGAAGTCATCGAAGCCGGTCAGCGTCTTCAGGCCGATCTGGCGGCGAAATTCATTGAATCTTGGGACCCCCCGCTCACGATCCCGGATCAGGTCCAGCGCAACGATATCGAGTTTTCCGCTTGCCGAATCCAGGTGCGGCATTGGCAGGTTTTGCAGAAACAGCGGCTGGTTGCGCAGATGCAGTACTCCCAGGCGCTGACGTCCCATGCTCAACGCCCAGTTGTCGATGCCGCCATGGTGCATGTGCACTGTGGCGCCGCCTCTGGCAGTCTCGACAACAGGGATGTTTAAAATGATTTGATTCGGCGCCCGGACATCACGAAACTCGATCAAATCCGGCACCAGCGCATGCAAACGATAGACGGATGTAAACTCCTCCGGGAAATTAAACGGCGAGCCGAAGTGGTTGATGCCGCCGTTGACATCCTCCTCGAGGTTTTCCAGACTCCAGCCGTCATGCTTCCACCACAGCATGCCCTCCGGCTTTTTATTGTTCAGGCCGAAAATGCCGGCGCCTGAGGCGAACACCGAGTAGAGGGAGTTGGCCTTTTTTGCATCCGTCGAATCCGAAAACCAGCCGGCCACTTTTGCAGAGACCCGGCTGAACAGACTCTCATCCTTGTTGAGTATCCGCCGCAGTACTTTTGAGACGCGATTTTCCTGCTGATTGAACAACCCGTGCCAGTTGGCGTTCATGCCGGCAAACAGGGGTTCGTCATACAGCAGCTGCGTCGTCCATTCGATGGTATGGATTTTTGCGATCTCTGCAGCAACCACCAGTCG
>DAOUQU010000268.1 GCA_030625445.1 Gammaproteobacteria bacterium | reverse complement strand
AATAAGCGCAGAATACCTGGGATTTACGCTGGCGTTTGATTCACGAATTGCGACAGCTGATACGACTTTCTCCTTCGACAGCATGCGCACAGGTCTACCTGCATCGACAGGCGTCACCTTTCTGATGCCGCGATATATCGGCATCGGACGCACCATGTCACTGATTCAGAACGGCTCGACCATCGATGCTCAGGAAGCACTCGCATTGGGGCTGATATCCGACATCGTTGAAACCCGGCAGGAACTCACAGAGCGCTGTGTGAAGGATATTCAAGTTGTAACTGCGACTCCTCACCGTCACCTGTTAAAGTATCATCGCCAACACGTTTTGCCACCGGCCTCTGAAATGGAGACTGCTCTGGAGCGTTACTATGATGCAATGGCAAGGTCGATCATTCAACTTCGCATGAATCGCTGAAATCGAAACGTTGGGCCTGGCAACAACGCTGTCAGCATTTATCAGCAATCGCAGTATTATCTCAATAAGTCCGTGCGTACGAGTAGAATGCTATCGCATTCCAATCGTGGTCAGATGACCACTCCTACGTTTATATCGGCGCTTCTTGTAGGAGCGCTCTTCCGACCGCCATGGATGGCGGAAGTGCCGGCAACGCAGGAGCATTTACCGGCTGACCGCGATCACGCACGGGGTTATTGAGAAGATACCAATTGCAGGATAAATCAGTCTGATGGAGCGTCATCAAGAAAGTCGTCAATTTGTTGTTGCATGTGCAAATAAAAGGGGTTGTAGCGCAGGCGCAACCTTTCACTGGCGGGAACATTGAGAACGCCTCTCTCCCCTTTCGTCTCCAGCTGGCCGATATGCAGGCCGTAATCACTCTCGGGATCGGGGCCGTATATTGAATCTGTTGGTGAAAACGGCAGCGCAACATGTGACAACGAATAAACCTGGGCCGGCCACTCCAATCCCGTCTCTTCAGTCGTAATGGCGCCGTCTGAGCTGGAGCGTCGATGCATAACGAGCCGATTGGATTCCGGTGATTCGTTGGTCAGCAGTGACAGATCGAAATTCAGCCGGCTGCGTTTCAGTAAAGCGCGGTAGTCCGTGATGGGATCATTTTGCAGAAAGGGCTCAAGCCCTTCGTCACGATTGATGTCGTACAGAACCAGTTCATTGCCGGCATTGTCGAGTTTATCCAGCAGATGCGTCACCACAGCATTTGTTGATACCGTTGCATCTACCAGCGATAACAGCACCAATGTTCTCGGGAAACCTTCTGTCTCGCCAGAGGCATGTAATTTGGCTATTTTGCTGTCTATCTCCAGCGTCAAACGATACATCAGGTCGCCCGCATTGACTGCAAAGGAGGTATATTTGTACGGGTCGTATTCAGGCCCAATGGAATTCCAGGCCAGTTTCTCAAGCCCCGGCACTATCGCCAGTCGCGCCTGCCAAACCGCCAGCGCCGCGACACCTGATACACCTATGGCTGGTGAAATCAGCACCATGGCATCGGCCTGACGAAGGTTATCATCTTGCAATGCATCCAGTGCATAGTTTACTGCCTGCGCCGCCCCCATGGAGTAACCGAACAGATAGAGAGGTTGCTGTGCGCCAATTTCCCCGCTGACATGCTTCGCTGCAAGCTTCACCGCCGCGGCCATATCCTGCCAACTGGCATGCACCAGTCCTGAGGGTATAGTGCCATGACCCGGCATGCGTAAGCCGAGCACGTAATACCCCTGTTCATACAGCTCTTTTGCCATTGCCCTCAAACTGTATGGCGAATCCGACAGGCCATGCAGCAGCAGAACGCCTCCCCGTGGATGATCAGGCTTCATGATAAAACTGTGATTCCAGTTGTTCGGGTAGCTGGACGGATCAGCCAGGCTGCCGCCATCAAAACGGTTGAGTCTATGGCGTGGCTGTGTTGATGGCCTGTTGTAGATCTCTGTTTGCAGCTGCTGGAACAGCTTCTTTTCAAGGGTAAGATAATCATCGAAGGAGGTAATTTCACCTCGATTCTCTAGCGTATATTCCTCATCCAGCTCGACGGTGTGCCAGGGGTGTAAATCCGGGCGGTTGGTCATCAAATAGATATACAAGCCAACTGCGCCCAGCACTGTACCCAGCAATGTATACAGTATCTTTAAGAGGAGCAGTTTGAGGATGGATCGAATTTTAAGCTTCATAGGTATTACTCATGACGTCGCCAGAATATTCTGAATTCTCCAGGCTCCCGCGGCATCTTAGAAAATATCGAGGATACACCCAGAATAATCCGGCTGGAAGGTTTTGCGAGACCAAGTCTCAGACTGACGAGGCATGAAAGAGATCATTTTCTCTCGCAAAGGCGCAAAGACCGCAAAGGTTTTTCTTAGCGAGCTTAGCGTCTTTGCGAGAGTCATTATTAGAATCTGACTCATTTGTAAAGATGTTATTCGCTCGCCTGTGGCTGCAGACGCCAATAGTTTTCACCGGTGTTCTTGAGATTGCTGCGTTGCGATGCCGGTTTGCCTTCATTCAAAAGCTGGGAGAGGTCATCGATCACGGTGTCGTGATAAAGGTGATAGACATGACCGGATGGATAACGCACAGGAACATCGGAGATATCGATGATCTCCACTCCTGCCAGGTCGCGCAGATGCCTGCCGGATTCCCCCAGGCGCGGATAGCCGTGAACCTGCCTGGAGAGCGCCAGCGGTTGATCGTTGTCCGACACATAGATGGTAATGTTTCGCGCCAGCGGCAGAATCTGGGAGAGATACTG
>DAOUQU010000085.1 GCA_030625445.1 Gammaproteobacteria bacterium | reverse complement strand
CGCGACGGGATATTATGATCCACCGCATTTTTGGCGGCACCGATTGCATTCTGGAAAGAGAGTTCATCGGCTCCGCCATGACTTTTTATGACGATGCCATTCAGTCCCAGCAGGGTAGCTCCATTATAGCGACGCGGATCGATCCTTTCGGCGAAGCACTTGAGTACAGGCATCGCAATCACTGCTGCAAATTTCGACAACAGGTTGCGCTTGAAGCTCTGCTTGAGGAAGTGGCGAATCATCTTTGCAACACCTTCCGAACTCTTCAGCGAGACATTCCCGACGAAACCATCGGCAACAACAACATCGACAGAGCCATCAAAAATATTGTCGCCCTCGACATAGCCCACATAGTTGAGGTCGCTCTGATTCAATAACTCGTTGGCTTTTTTGACCTGTTCATTCCCCTTGATCTCCTCCTCACCAATATTCAGCAGTCCCACCCGCGGTTTTGCAATATCGCTGAGCGCCGCAGCCTGCTCGGACCCCATCACTGCAAACTGATAGAGCTGGTGCTCACTGGAGTCAACATTGGCGCCCAGATCCAGCACCCATGTCTGGGTCGAGGTATTGGGAAGCGCTGTGATGATGGCCGGGCGATCAACGTGCGGCAGCATCTTCAGCACAAAACGCGCCGTTGCCATCAGGGCGCCGGTCTTGCCGGCACTGACACAGGCGTCCGCTTCTCCCTGCTTGACCAGGTTGATTGCAACCCGCATCGATGAATCCTTTTTCCTGCGCAACGCATGGGATGGCAGGTCATGCATCTCCACAATTTGCGATGCATGATGAATGCTGACCCGATCGGGAAGCAGCGGCTGCTGCTCGCGGATTGCATCTTCAAGACCAACAAGAATCAACTCCACATCGGGGTCTGTAGCCACATAGGCACAGGCAGCCGGAACAATGACAGAGACTCCATGGTCTCCGCCCATTGCATCCAGAGCAATGCGGATAGGTTTACTCATCAGATGATTTTCACAAGAGGCATTGCCTTCATTTCAGAGTCGGCGCGTCTGTTTCAGCAGTTGCTGATGCCTGTTGTTGAAAACGGGCATACAGACAAGCCGGCGACATTTATAGCTGGCAGGTGAATCTGGAAAAAAGCGTCACACCAGGAGAGATCAGCTTCTGTCGATGACCTTGCGACCACGATAGAAGCCATCGGCAGTCACATGGTGACGCAGATGGGTTTCACCTGATGTCTGATCGACAGACAGGGTTTCATTCTTGAGTGAGTCATGCGAGCGACGCATGCCACGTTTTGACGGGGTTTTACGACTTTTTTGTACAGCCATTTTCCTCTCCTGCGAGGGTTAAACTTACATATTCAATTATATGTGTTTCAGTTTCTGTAAAATCCGGAAGGGATTCTCCCGCGACTCTGCAGCGATCGGTTTATCATCATACTTCCAGGCGTGACACTCTTCGTGCCGTGCAACGACAGGCAGCGACAGCAGCAACTCGTCTTCGAGCAGATCAAGCAGATTAATCTCTGCATCATCCGTCATCAGAGGATCAAATTCATCACTCAGAACCGCAGCTTCGTCAAGACCCTGAACCACAACAAGTTGGAAATCAGAATCAACCGGGACAGCCAGGGGCTGTGAACAGCGTTGACAGATCTGCCATAATGTTGCTTCTGCATGTCCCGCAACCAGTGGTCGCCCAAAGCCGTCACGGGAAAAGCTGAAAGTATAGTTGGCCTGCCCCTCGTGACGAATCAGCAAAGGGGAAAGACGGGGAAAATCAGCGAGTTCAACAACTCCTGTATATGATAGTCCCTGCTCCGAGACCCGCCATGGGTCAATCTGTTTTGGAAGTCGCGACGGCATAAACGCGCCATACTAACTATGAACACTCCCTTTGTCAAAAAAATCAACGACTTTGCGATACTCATTTCACAATGCCTGAATTGAGTTGCGTAATTAAAGTCCGACCTTGTCGATATCAAAGGGCAAAACGTCAACCTGGTTGAACTCTCGGTCTCCCACTACCCGCTGCTAAGAGAGATCCTTGCCATGCCAAACACTCACGAGGTATTTGATTCGAGCCAGATCCCCGGTGAAATCATCGACTTGATGGTTGTCAATACCGAAACCCTGAAAGAGAACCCAAAACTTGGAATGGCGCTAACCGGCGCCTGGTATGAAATCATGGCGACCACGTCACAAACGGATGAAAAGGCAATTGCCGCCCGTACTCACATGGCCAGAGCATCAGGCACTGATCTTGCCGGGTTCAACGCGCAACTGGACACCACGCGCATGTTTTATGATGCTGCGGAAGCGGTCAAATTCAGCCGCGGCGAAGAGTTAGTCAAAACCATGGAGCATGTTTCAACATTCTCTTTTGACCACGGACTCCTTGGGGCCGGCGCAGCAGGTGCCGGCTTTATCGGCATCGCCTTTCCAGGTGAAAAATCGATTGGCGACAAAAAGAATATCAAGCTGCGCTTCAATGAAAGCTTTATGAATCTGGCGGCAGAGGGAAAACTGTAGGGTGCAATAAGCGACAGCGCATTGCACCTTCCCTTGCGCATCAATCCCGATAATGGGCATCAATCCAGCAACGCGGCAGGGACTCACCTGACGGAAAAGCCAAATCAGCTTTGCTGAAGGACTTGACATCCTGCATCTCCTCGCCGGCATGAAAACGACCGGCTACATCATCCTTATTCGGATCAAACAACGCACTCACATCGGTAATTTCCACAAGGTCATTACTTTTTTTATCTCGCAAAAACATTTCAGGTCTCCTCATTATCTGGTTTCATTTTGGCTCGCTTCCAGTATATATCATAATGAATCCCGGATACCGCTCTTTCGGACCTCAATAGAGCATATATTGACGGAAATCACTCATACCGGAATGGTTCATTCCAATGGCTTCAGCCATGAAAACCCCAAAATGAACAGCGACTCCACACACATCCAGTGATAGACGTTACAATACTGCGCTGTTAGGATTGCCCCAACTCTCTTTTCTTCTCTCTCTTTTCTTCTCTCTCTTTTTTAGGTGTAAGAATGCCCAAGGTTGTTGTCTATAGCACTGATTTTTGTCCCTACTGTGTACGTGCCAAGGATCTATTGAGCCGTAAATGTGTTGAATATGAGGAGATCAGAATCGATCTGGACCATTCAAAAATGACGGAAATGGTGGAACTCAGCAAGCGGCGAACGGTACCCCAGATCTTCATTGATGATTTTCATGTAGGCGGATTCGATGACATGGCTGCGCTGGACATGGATGGCAAACTGAACGATCTGCTCGGTATTGGTGATGAAATCGAGGAAGATGCAGTCACCTGACACCATGCGCCTCGATAAATGGTTGTGGGCTGCGCGTTTTTTCAAGACCCGTAAACTGGCTTGTGAGGCGATCATCGGCGGCAAAGTTCACCTGCATGGCCAGCGCACCAAACCCGGCAGGGAGGTCAAGCCCGGCTCCTCGTTGCGTATTCACAAAGGGGCTCTGGAGTGGAATATCGAAGTGGTGGTGATTCCTAAACAGCGCCGCCCTGCATCCGAGGCAAGAACCTTTTATAGTGAAGATGCCGAAAGCATCTCACGCCGTGAAGCGGTGATCGAGCAGCAGCGCATACTGCGCGCCGCCGCCCCCTCCAGAGCGGCTGGACGCCCCGGTAAACGCGACCGGCGCCTGATACACCGCTTCAAGAACAAACACTCGGAGTCCTGAGCAGACAGAACAAGGCATGAAAAAACATTTTCTCTCGCCAAGGCGCAAAGTTCGCAAAGAAAAACCTTTGTGTTCCTGGCGTCCTGGCGAGAGTCACTTTTAAAATGTAACTATTCAGCTTGTTAATATATTTTCCAGGCAAGTCACTGTTTTCGGGTGTATCTGCTGGAAACGTAGGAGGCAGGGACGCCGACTCGAGCCTACATCGATGTATTCACGGTGTTTTCCGGAAGATATGCCTGGAAACAGTGACGAATTAGCAGGTACTAAATAGTTACTTTAAAATTTGACTCATTTGTAAATGATTTCAGCGGCTCAAGGATTTTAGTATGGATCAGGATGCCTTTCGCAAAACCTATCACGAAGTCAATGAACGTTTCTGCGCCTTTGAAAAAGCAATTCTGACTCAGCAGTGCCAATGCAGTGAAGCACATAAATTCTGTATTGCCGAGCGCGAAGGCGTCCATTGCAATTCAGACGCGGGACAGCAGCAGTGCCTGCAACTGCTTGAAGTGTTGCGCAGCCAGGCGCGATTTGCTCTGCGTGCAACCTCCGAAGATCGCAAAAACCTGCTGCCGCATGGCAAAGCAATTCGCATTCAGGTTGGCGGATTGCGCGGCCTGCATGTCGCGCTCAATCCCAGAGAACCCACCCCACCCTGCATAGAGAGTGTCATTGATCTTGTGAACCGCGCTATCAAACACTTTGGGAGTCTGGATAAACTCCCCTTCTCAATGGTCATGCAGCAGATTTCAGCGTATCACCCCAGAATCCGTTCACGCCGCAGAAAAGGCAAAAAACCTTGACCACGCTGTTTGTCAAAGGTCTGACAGTGGTCGACTTCTCCTACCTGCATGCAACCAGGGGGCTTGTTGGTGAGAGTTGGAGACTGGATATCAGCCTCACCGGTGATCTCGACAAACAGGGGATGGTGCTCGATTTCTCTGATGTCAAACACCAGGTCAAGCAGCTGGTCGACCTGGCGTTTGATCACAAGTTGATTATTCCCGTGAGATCATCAGCCGTAACGCTGATGCAGCATGAAGAACGCTGCTCTGTGCTGTTTGAATATGGCGCCCACTCCAGGGTTGAACATCACTCCCCTGCTTCGGCACTTTGCCTGCTCCCGGCGCAAAGTGTAACTCCGGAGACGGTTGCTGCGGCAATCACTGCTTCCCTGCTGGAGGAGATGCCTTCGAATGTTTCCCAACTGGAAATAAGGCTCTCATCAGAGCACATCGAGGGCTCCTTTTATCACTACAGTCACGGCCTGAAACATCACGCTGGAAATTGCCAACGGATTGCCCACGGGCATCGTTCAAAATTAGAGATCCTGCGTGACGGCGCCCGTGATCCTCAGATTGAAAACAGCTGGGCTGCAAAATGGAGGGATATCTATATCGGCTGCAGGGAGGATCTGGTCAGTGAAGAAGATGAGCAGCATCTCTACCGTTACCAGGCATCACAGGGTGAGTTCGAGCTGAAACTGCCGGCAGATTGCTGCTATCTGATCGACAGCGACTCCACAGTCGAGAATCTGGCGCAGCATATTGCCGACTCACTGAAGCAGAGTCATCCCGGGAGTTCCTTCGAGGTCTATGCTTACGAGGGGATTGGCAAAGGGGCGATCGGCAAGAGTTAGCAGTTGGCAAAGAGTCTATCAACCGTTTTTTCCCTGCTCTTATATTAATCAATTCCTGAATTCTCTCCAGTTGCGCTATCATAGGACGGTTTTAAACGATTATTTGCTGCAGGAAGCAGCGAAAATTTCTTTTCCGTCAACTCAAAGCAGAGAGATCATGAAGGTTCTATTCGCTGCCAGTGAAGCCTATCCGCTGATAAAAACAGGGGGTCTTGGTGACGTCATCTACAGTCTGCCGCGTGCACTGAATGAAGCCGGAACCGATGTTCGGGTCATTCTGCCAGCCTATCGCGCTGTTCTTGAGCAATCACCGGAATCGAAAATCATCGCCTGGATGGATATCACCGGTGTCGAACGTACACGCAGCATTCGCATCCTGGAAAGCAGTGATACCTCTCTCGGCGTACCGCTTTACCTGGTTGACTGCCCTGATCTCTTTGGCCGGCCGGGAAATCCCTACCAGCATCCTGATGGTTATGACTGGCCCGACAATGCCGAGCGCTTTGCGGTGTTTTCACGTGCTGTTGCCGCATTGGTATCTTCCGATATCGATATCGGCTGGCAACCGGATGTCGTCCATTCTCACGACTGGCAGACAGGCCTGATACCAGCGCTGCTGAAACATCAGCCGAATGCACCGAAAGCAGTCTATACAATCCACAATCTTGCCTATGGCGGCATTTTCTCGCATCACGATTACATCAGCCTGGGACTTCCCGATTTGTGGTGGAGCGCCGAAGGTCTGGAATTTCATGGTAATTTTTCGATGCTCAAGGCGGGAGTCATCTATGCCGATCATGTGACAACCGTCAGCCCCACCTATTCAAACGAGATACTGACAGCGCAATTCGGCTATGGATTTGAAGGCGTATTGCACTCGATTGAATACAAGCTCAGCGGCATCCTCAATGGCGTCGACCAGGATGCCTGGAATCCAAAAAGTGATCCATACCTCTCCTCGCACTACTCTGATAAATGGAGAACTTTCAAAGGTAAAAGTGAAAACAAGACGGCCCTGTTGACAGAGATGGGAGTCGAAGCAACCGACGAGCGCCTGCAGGCGCCGCTTTTCGGCTTTATCGGGCGCATGGTGGAACAGAAAGGGATTGACCTGATCGCCGAGGTCATTCCGCCTCTCATCGAGAACAGCAATGCCAGCTTTATCATCCTCGGCTCGGGACAGGATGCCTATGAATACGCCTTTACTGCACTTGCACGCCGCTATCCTGAACGGGTATTGCTCTATCTCGGTTATTCCGAGGAACTGGCGCACCGCATCGAAGCCGGCGCCGATTTCTTTCTGATGCCGTCACGCTTCGAGCCGTGCGGCCTCAATCAGCTCTATAGTCTGCGTTATGGAACACCACCGATCGTTCATCATACCGGCGGACTCGCTGATACCGTAGTCGATACCAGTGGCGAAACAATATTAAACAACAGTGCAACCGGCTTTGTCTTCAACGAACCCTCAGCCGCTGCGCTACAATACACCATCGAAAGGGCGATTGCCTGCTATCAGGATGGCGACTGCTGGAA
>DAOUQU010000390.1 GCA_030625445.1 Gammaproteobacteria bacterium | reverse complement strand
CAACATCAACATGTTTTGACCGGTATTTGCTTACCCTTCCCCCAAACCCCCATCCCACGGACGTATTCAGAGGTTCCTTAGAATTAGATGATCAACAAAGACAAACCTCCGAGTCGGAGCCTGACATCCTGGTTCAAACGTCTCGGCAAATCATTTCGCAGTGAACCCGAAACTCGTGAAGAGTTGCTGGAACTGTTAAAAAACGCCCGCAGCCGCGCAATCATCGACATGGACGCACTCGATATGATCGAGGGGGTGCTCTCGGTTTCTGCTCTGCGAGTCCGCGACATCATGATTCCCCGCGCCGAGATGACAGTTCTCAACAGGGATGACGACCTGGAAAAGCTTCTCCCGCTGGTCATCAGCACCGCTCACTCCCGTTTTCCGGTCATCAACGATGACAAGGCGGAAATCATCGGCATTCTACTGGCCAAGGATTTGCTGCAATATTGCGGGGCCGCAAACAAAAATTTCAATATTCGTGATGTGCTTCGCAATGCGGTATACGTCCCCGAGAGTAAACGCCTCAATGTGCTGCTCAAGGAGTTCCGTACCCGCCGCAACCACATGGCAATCGTAATCGATGAATATGGCGCGGCGGCTGGCCTGGTCACCATCGAAGATGTCCTGGAGCAGATTGTCGGTGAAATTGAGGATGAATATGACTTCGAAGAGGACGTACAAATCCTGCAGCGCACTGATAACGAATACACCGTCAAGGCGCAAGTTGAAATCGAGGATTTCAATCTGCATTTCAACAGCAATCTTGACGACAAAGAATTTGACACCATCGGCGGCCTGGTAACCAACGCCATCGGCCACCTTCCCAAGCGGGGAGAGCGGGTCATCATCGATCATTTCGAGTTTCGCGTGATACGCGCCGATAGCCGCAAGATCCGGCTGCTTACGCTCCATCTCCTGCAGTAAGCCCTTGATGTTAAGAGCGCTGATTGCCTTCTGCAGCGGGGTTGCCACTACCTTTGCCTTTGCACCCTATGGCCTGTGGTGGCTGGCCCCCGTCTCTCTGGCAATCCTATTTTGGCTGTGGCTCGACTGCACTCCAAAACAGTCCTTCCTGCGCGGCTGGGCATTCGCTGCAGGCCTGTTTGGCGTCGGCACCATCTGGATTCACCACAGCATGAGTGTATTTGGCGGAATGGCGCTTCCGCTGGCGCTGTTCCTGGCCATATTGCTGGCCTCACTGTTGGCGCTCTTCTACGGATTGGCAGGCTATATTGCCGCACGCCTCTCTGCACAGGCATCACTGCCGGCAAAGCTGGCTGCGTCTGCACTCGCCTTCGTCGTCATGGAGTGGCTGCGCAGCTGGATTCTGACGGGATTCACTTGGCTCACGGTTGGTTTCTCGCAGATCGACTCCCCGCTTTCCGGATTTGCTCCCATCGGCGGCGTATTGCTGGTGTCGCTGCTTAGCGCGCTGACTGCTGCGTTTCTGGTTATGATCATCAAGGGAGAACGGCGGCAGCAGATCACAGCAGCCATCGTTATTGCAGCGATGTGGACAACAGGAGTCCTGCTCGACGGTAAGGAGTGGACACAGGCCTCAGGAAAACCACTGAAAGTGACTCTGCTGCAGGCCAATATCCCGCAAGATCAGAAATGGCTGCCGGATATGCTCAAACCGACGCTGCAATACTACACAGGGGAGAGCATGAAGCACCTCGACAGTGACCTGATCCTGTGGCCTGAGTCCGCCATCACGGCACTCAAGCAGCAGGTTGATGAAGCACTGCTGAAACCACTATCTGCGAAGCTGGCTGAAAGCAATACCATGCTCGTCACGGG
>DAOUQU010000087.1 GCA_030625445.1 Gammaproteobacteria bacterium | reverse complement strand
CAGCATTAAAAGCATAGGCTCTCCAGCAACATAGGGGAACATGCTGACAAACAGGCCTTGTGACGCCATCATTGCAGCAATAGACGTTCGCCTTCCATTTTGGTCGCAATTGACTGCATGTCCGATCATATCGCTGATCTTGCCCCAGCCAATCCGCCCTGCAGCATTTGCCAGTGCAAATACCACCATGGCGGTGCCTGCAATACTGCTTGCCTCGGCGCTGTCCACTCCTGCTGCAACCAACGCCTTACCGGGAAACAGCTTCATCAGGCCAATACACATAAGGCCGGCGGTTGCGCCGACTGCAAATGTGGCAAAGATCGACCAATACTGGGTCGTGCGGCGCATTTCACGACTATTGAAGTCGTGTCGGCTTGTGGGGGTATCAGCAGTGGGTGGTTCAAAGTGTGCTGGAAACCGCATCCACAAACTACCGATCAAGACTGTTGTGGCAAACAGCACACCATAGATGATGAATGTATCGGCAATCCCAAAGCTGACAAGGAGGTTGCCCCAGGAACCGGCGAGTTTTACCCAGATCATGGCGCCGAGTCCAAATCCCGCCACAGCAATGCCGGTGATCAATCCCTTTTTATCCGGGAACCACTGCATGCCAACGGCAATGGGGACGACATACCCCAGGCCGATGCCTGCGCCGCCAAGGATGCCGATGCCAAATACCACCGGCCAGAATGATGTGCCGCCGGTCACACCGGCAATTGCATACCCGATGCCAAGCAACAGGCCGCCGGCAATCGTGAGCGCCCGCGGGCCAATGCTGTATAGATGTCGTCCCGCATAGACCATCACCACGGCAAAGCTGACGAGACCGATGGTGAATGGCCACTGTGTATCAGCGGTTGACCAGCCTGCTTCTATGAGCGTTGGTGTGAAAACGTTCCATGCGTATATGGCGCCGAGCGACATCTGTATGAGCAGTGCTCCGACAATGACCATAAAGCCCTGAAGACTCTCTTTACTCATTTGCGTAGATCCTGAAGGTTAAGTGAAAAGTGAATGAGTGTGGATCAGAAGGAAATTACTTTCTGAACTAAAAAATGAACGTGATAATGCCGCAATGGAGGAGGAAAAGAAAGCCTTTTCAGCAAAAATCCACAATATATTCAACAGCGGTTCCTCCCGTCTCGCTTTTCTCCCTGATTGTTTCGAAACCATTTTGAATCATGCGTGTTTTTTTATCTGCACAAGGTTATGATAGCTGTCCATTTTCGACTGACTAAAAGCATCCTGCCGTAGAATTCTGGCAAATAATCTAACTCATGCGCCAGCTTTTTTATCTCCTGATGATTCTCAATCTGCTGCTGTTCCTGTGGATTGATGGAACACAACAGCAACCTGAGCAGCTGCAAACCGGTCATCCTGCGATTGGAGACCTGCACATAGTCAGTGACGATGTTATTCGGCAGCTAAAGTCTGATGTTATGAATGACGTCGAGGTGCAGCAGGAACCTGTTCCGCAAGTGGAGCAGGAGCCTCTTCTGCAAACAGAGCAGAAACCGATCTCACCTCAGCAGGGTGTGACTCCCGGTGTAGTTGAGACTCACGCGCGGGCTATAACGTCTGATGCAATACCCGCCCCTTTCAATCGCTCATCATCGATAATAATCGTCACATCAATCAATGGATACGAGGTGGTTCTCTCTTCACTCAACTCATACCCTGCTGCTGCCAGGATATTTGATCAACTGCAGCTATCCGCCGGCGTGGAAGCATACGAAAGCATGGGGTGTGGTGATCAAAAGTGTCTCTTTTTTGATGATGCTGAAAAAGAGTTGTTTGATGCCGGCCATTTTATAGAGAGAGATTCTGCCATGATGCAGAAAGCTGGGTCTGGAATCGATGCTGCAGACAATCATTCCGCAGGTGAATAGAGCCGCATTGAATAGAATGCTATCGCACTTCGATCGCGGTCAGAAGACTGCTCCTACAACTCTATGTTGCATCAGATGTAGGAGCGGTCTTCTGACCGCGATTACGCATGGGTTATTGAGAAATCACATAAAATGCAACATACGGCAGTGGTAACGATTTAACCCAACGAGTGCAGATAAAAATATCGCCATTGAGATGCATCGATACTCTGCAGCTGCTGCAGCAGGCGTGGAACAGGTTGGGCCTCTCCCGGGAAGATGTTGTTGATTTCGATGAAAAAATACCCCATGCCGGAATCATTGCGCCAATTGAGTTGATCCGGCCGCTGTTGTTGATGACAGTGTGGGCAGGTAATCAGCTCTCCTTGTGATACTGCTGTTTGCCACTCCTTGCCGACCGGCTTTTTGCATGCACAGCAGCGGGGCGGACGTGCATGTTCCGACAGCCGGATCTGCAGGTTCTCACAGGCTGCCAGCGTGATGAAGCAGTAGCCCTTGTCCTGTTCATCTTCAGGCTCGAAACGGATATGCGGGGAGCAGCCCATGAAGGTGATCAACTGTAAAAACGTCTCTCCTGCGGAGTAGCTGTTTTGCATGTTGTCAATGGCGCTGCCGATGAGCCCCTCCTGCAGCAGTAGTTGGGTGACCTGCTGCAGATCGGGATGGCTGTCGATCTTTTCGGGGTGAAGAATCAGTATTCCCTGGTTCAATGTGCTGCTTCCTGTGTAATGTTATAATGTAACAATTATTGATCCTTAACTTTCCTGTTATGCGTTTTCTGGCGGCAGCCTCTCTGCTGATATTCTCACATTTTTTGCATGCTGAACAACTCTCGCTGTTCGTCAGTGTGCCGCCGCTGCACTACCTGGCTGCAGAGGTGGGTGGCGAAGCGGTCAGCGTGGAGTCGATTGTCCCGCCGGGGCACAATCCGGTCAACTATGATCCCACTCCGAAACAGCTGCAGCGTTTTGCAGATGCAGATATCTATATACGCTCGGGGGTTCCATTCGAACAGGTGTGGATGCCCAGGCTGGAAGCACTCAATCCCGGCATGCTGATTGTCGATGCGCGCAGCAACTTGCCTGTGAGCTCTGCCGTAGAGCATGCGCATTCGACAGGGAAGCAGGATCTTGATCCGCATGTGTGGACATCACCGCTCAATGCAATAGCCATTTCACGCAATATTCTTCAGGTGCTGGTCAAATTGGCGCCGCAGCACGAGCAGCAGTTTCGGCTCAATCAGCAGCAGTTGCAGCAGCACCTCGAGAAGCTGCATCACTCAATTGAAGAGCAGTTGCGACCCGTTGCCGGTGCCACTTTTCTGGTTTTTCATCCTGCATGGGGCTATTTTGCAAAAACCTATGGATTGCAGCAGGTAGCGATCGAGTACCAGGGCAAGGAGCCGGGTCCAAAGCAGCTGGTCAGCGTGATTGAAACAGCGCGTCAGCAGCAGGTCGCATTTCTTCTGGTGCAGCAGCAGTTCGGCGGCAACACCGCAAAAGTCGTTGCTGATGAACTTGGCGTGGAGTTGATTCGTACAAATCCGCTCGCCTATGACCTGAGCGCCAGCCTGCAACAGGTGGCGACAGCAATTGCCGGAGGCAGTCATGAGTGATCTGGCAGTCGATATCCATGACCTCTCTTTCTCCTATGATCAGCTTCCGGTGCTGGAGCATGTTTCGCTGCAAATTCCGGACGGGGAGTTTGTCGGACTCGTGGGTCCGAATGGCGGCGGCAAGAGCACCCTGATTCGCATCATTCTCGGCTTGCTGCATGCTTCGAGCGGCACGGTCAGGGTGCTGGGCGCCCATCCCCGCAAGGCGCGCAGAAAAATCGGCTATGTGCCGCAATATCCGGCATTTGATCGTGATTTTCCGATCACTGTCGAACAGCTGGTGCTGATGGGGCGGCTGAATGGAATTTGGGGCGGCTACAATGCGCATGACAGGGAGATGGCGCTGCAGGCGATGCGTGAAACCGAGGTTGCCGCCTTGAAGAGGCGGACCATCGGCTCCCTTTCAGGCGGCCAGCTTCAGCGTGTGCTGGTTGCCCGTGCACTTGCCTGTGAACCCCGCATGCTGCTGCTGGATGAACCCACTTCAAATATCGACCAGCGTGTCGAGAGTGAAATCTTTGATCTGCTGAAACAGCTGAATGAACGCATGACGGTGATTGTTGTTTCCCATGATATTGCGTTTATCTCCGCTTACGTGAAGCGTGTCGCCTGTCTCAGCGGCACCCTGGTGTGCCATGAAACAGATGCCATCAGCGGCGATGATATTCGTGATTTGTATGGTGAAGATGTCCGTCAGGTTCATCATCAGCATTGAGGTTTTAGGTGGGAAAGTTTTAGGTTTTAGGTTTTAGGTTTTAGGTTTTAGGTGATAAGTGCCAGGACATCGTGGTCAGAAGACCACTCCTACGATGGGATTTCGCCATGTTTTGTGGGAGCGGTCTTCTGACCGCGAAATGTTGTTGAGAAAGAAGTATGGATTTTATTGAAGCATTGATGCACTACGAATTTCTGCAGCGCGCCCTGATTGCGGGGCTGCTGGCAGCTGTTGGCTGCGGGCTGATCGGCACCTGGGTGGTGGTCAAACGCATCAGTTTTGTTGCCGGTGGCATCGCACATGCGGTGCTTGGCGGCATGGGCGCTGCGCTCTTTTTCGGCTTCTCCCCCCTGGCTGGTGCTCTGGCAGCTGCAATCGTGTCGGCGCTGCTGATCGGCGTGATCAGCCTGCACTGGAAAGAGCGGGAAGATACGCTGATCAGTGCAATCTGGGCGATCGGCATGGCGATCGGCATTCTTTTCATGGCGGCGACACCGGGTTACCAGGTCGATCTGATCTCCTATCTGTTTGGCAACATCCTGATGGTCAGCAGCACTCATCTATGGATCATGATCGTGCTGGATCTGATCCTCGCAGTCACGCTGTTCATGTTTCATCGTCAGTTTGAGATCGTGATTTTTGATGAGGAGTTTGCGCTGCTGCGTGGTGTTCCTGTCACCTTTTTCTACCTGCTGCTGTTGTGCCTGATTGCAGTCACGGTAGTGCTGCTGATCCAGGTCGTTGGGCTGATACTGGTGATCGCACTGCTCACATTGCCGGCTGCGATTGCCGGCCAGTTTGTGCATACGCTCTCCAGGATGATGATTGCGGCGACACTCATCGGGGTGCTTGTTTCAACCACCGGCCTGGCCGTCTCCTATGAGACAGATCTGCCCACAGGGGCGATCATTACCCTGATTGCAGCAGCGCTCTATCTATGCGCCTCTCTCGGCATGGCGTATCGAAAAAAGCGGCACAAGCTGCAGGCCGTGAATGCGGCAGGAGTCAATAATGGCGCGGCATGACTTGCTGATTCATGATGAACAGCTGTGCAGGCAGCGCGGCGTGCGGCTGACTCCACAGCGCAGGCGGGTGTTGAAGATTATCATGCAGTCGCCACAGCCGCTTGGTGCCTATGAGATCTTGCAGAAGATGGACCCGACGGCGGCCCCGCCGACTGTCTACCGTGCGCTTGATTTCCTGCTGCAGCAGGGCTTGATTCATCGCCTTGCAACCCTGCAGGCATACCTGGTGTGCGAACATCCCGATGCATCGCATCAAGGCCAGTTCCTGATCTGCTCGGAGTGCGGCCATGTGGAGGAGATGGAGGACAGCAATATCCAGCAGAGTCTTGATCATGCCGCCAGCCAGGCGGGTTTCAGCTGCAGCAACGAGGTGGTGGAGATCATGGGGCGCTGCGGGCAGTGTGCAGGTGCCGGGCATTGATAAAGCGGCTGGTATTGATGCTGGTGCGCGGCTATCAGCTGCTGGTCAGCCCCTTCCTCGGCAATAACTGCCGTTTCTATCCCACCTGCTCCAGCTACATGCTCGAAGCGATCGAACTTCACGGCGTTGTGCGTGGTTTCGGGATGGGCCTGCGCCGGGTTTCACGTTGTCATCCCTACCATGAAGGGGGTGTTGATCCTGTTCCCGGCAGTGACCTGGAGAGAGAGCATCAACAGCAGCAGGAGCACGAGCACAAATGTTCATAGCTGCGGATGGCGATGCTCTTCGCCGGCAATTCAGCGACGGCCTGTCACAGATGCTCTCGGCGGATGGGCTCGGCGTATTTATCCTGGTGCTGGCGAACTCTCTGCAGGGAGACGAGCTGCGTCAGCCACTGCTGCCCGCACTTGAGAAAAATTTTGACGCAATGAAAACTGCGGGGCAGGGGAGTGACGATGACGACAGCGTCTTCGCAATCCTGGCCGGAGAGGGTATCGAGGATCAGCAGTGCTGGCAGCACAGAGAAGTTGGCAGCTGGGAACTCGTCTATAACAACATGCGCAGGCTGCGGCCGGAGCGCCTCTCCGCACAAAAATTCGACGCCATCACTCAGCCGTTTGATGACCAACTCTTCAATTTCAATCGTCCTTTTCTGAAACCCGAAATATTGTGGCAGGGCAAATGGAGTGGTCGTCATTTCAGGGTGCTGTATAACAAGTTTCCATTTGCACCCTGGCATCTGTTGATCGTGCCTGATGCGCAAGCGCAGCGGCTGCAATACCTGGATATGGAAACCCACGCCATGATGTGGGAGCTTGTCAGCGTGCAACAGCATAGTATGCCGGGATTTGGAATCGGCTATAACAGCCTGGGTGCCGGCGCATCAGTGAATCATCTCCACTTCCAGGGATTCCTGCGCAGCGAGCCGCTGCCTGTTGAGTCAACACATTGGACACATCATGGAGGCCAGGAAAACTATCCACTGAAGTGTCAGGCCACGGACTCCGTTCAACAGTC
>DAOUQU010000271.1 GCA_030625445.1 Gammaproteobacteria bacterium | reverse complement strand
GTTATTGAGAAGTTACTATATCACTCTTCACAACAGAGCAAATCAACCAGCTGTTGATGACTAATATTAACCTATGTTAACAACCTATTTTAATATTAGTATATCGCTATATCATTGAATAATTCTACTTGTTGACATCCTTTCCGGTATCAATCATCGTTACCACAGAAAACAGACTGATATATCGCAATTACTCAGCAAACAGCGATGACTCTTCGGTATATTTTCTCCTAAATTTCAAATGGTTACAGTCCTTCCAGCGCATCTTCCAGTGTGGATCGATTGCAAAAGAATAGTTGATAAATTTCTTCATAAAGGCGGAAAACGACATGTCCATCACAATAAAACTCCCTCTGTTACTCTCAAGCCTCGCATTCAGTTGCCTGGGCTTGCTCCCTGCAGCTCATGCTGCAGATGCAGCCGCTCCAACTGATGATAAATCGATTCATCACGTCTCATCTGAAGTCTGCCAAGGATGCCACAAAGAGACCTATAAGCAGTGGAAAGGCTCCATGCATGCCAACAGCACGGCATTCAACGACCCGATTCATGGAACCTTTTACAGAAAAGTTGTTGGTGATCCCGGCAAAGAGGGGGTAAAACACAAGGCTTCGGGCAAATACCCGATCTGCCTGCAGTGCCATGCGCCCAATGCCGCCAAGGATAAAACCACCAAGCTCGACGCCAAACCCGCCTATGCTGAAGGCGTCAACTGCATCGCCTGTCATACGTTGACAAACTACAAGGGAATCGAGGGCGCCAATGGCAAACTCCAACTGGGGCTCCAAGCCTACGAGGTTGCCGATGCAATCCAGGCGCCAGGTTACAACTCCAACAATAATCTCAAGAAGCTGGCTGCGGCTGGTGACGAATTTGGTTTCGCTGGAGCCGGAGACGAGCAGAAGCCCAACCCTCACCTGGGTGAAGCTGTCACCATGGATGGCAAAGATATTCCCTCCCTGCCGATGGAGAGCAACCCCAAGCAGATGCGCACATCGGACGCATGCATGGGATGTCATGATAAACGCAACAACCCGCACGGCGTGCCCCTGTGCGCAACCGGTGACGAATATGTCGAAAGCAAATCGCAGGTCGACTGCCTCTCCTGCCACATGCCATCAACAAATGGCCTCGCGGATCACAGCATGGGCGGCGGACATGACATGGGCATGCTGAGGCGTTCAGTTGTCTTCTCTCTGGACAGCAAAAAAGAGGGGGACAAAATCAAGTCCACCGTCACCATCGTCAACAAGCAGCCTCACACCATGCCGACAGGCGCCCCCTTCAGAAACCTCTACATGAAGATTTCAGCCTATGACAAGAGCGGCGCCGTCGTGTGGCAGAACGCCGAGGGCCATCCCGCCAAGGAGGATGCCCAGGCATTCATGTTCATGAGCCTCAAGGACGACAAGGACCAACCTGCGCCTCCTCCGACTGCAACCAAGCCGGGAGAAGATACCCGTCTGAAAGCACACGAAGAGCGTGATCTTGCTTATGAGATTCCCGCCGAGGGTGTGGTGCTGGTGCGCGCAGAGCTCTACTACAACCTGCTGTGGCCGGGACTGGTGAAGAAGTTCACCCATCTTCCAAAGGATGTTACAGATCCAAAGCTGATCGCGACTGCAGAGAACTCGCTGTAATAGCACTGGCGCAAGGCTGTACTCAGATCGATGTCATTCCGGCATATTCGCTGGAATGACGCAGATCCGTAGGGTGGCGTAAGCGACAGCGACCTCCATGGATGGAGGAAGTGCAATCAGATTGTCAGGAACAATCAATGCCGCACCCCACCACTTTTCCGGTGCAATGCGCGGAGCTTATTGACACCCTACAGGTCTGGTTTTTCATCGCGGTCAGAAGACCGCTCCTACGATCGAGCAAATTGTTGTGGTTGTAGGAGTGGTCTTCTGACCACGATGGAGTGATCGGATAATAGCACCACTTCATGATAGCCGAGAATAAAGCATGATATTCCGCAAAAGCCGTTGCTACCGGGCTGCCCTCTCTGCAACACTCTTTATCTCTCTGTTCTGCATTGCCAATATGAGTCTGGCGGCACAGGAGACTCCTCCAGCAAAACCATCCACCTCCACCGCTGACCACAGCAAGTTCGAGGAGCTACAACAGCCCTTCGCTACCGGCCCAGACGTCACCAAAGCCTGCCTTGGCTGCCATACCGAGGCCAGCAAGCAGCTGCATAAAACCAAGCACTGGAACTGGCAGTTTACCAATCCCGATACGGGCCAGGTAGTTGGTAAGAAGAGCATCATAAACAACTACTGTCTCGCCATTGCCAGCAACGAGGCGCGCTGCACCAGTTGTCATATCGGCTATGGCTGGAAAGATGACAGCTTCGATTTCGCCTCGGAGGAGAGTGTTGACTGCCTTGTCTGTCATGATACGACCGACACCTATAAAAAATTCCCCACCGCCGCAGGCCACCCCAACTATAAGGAGAAGGTTTTTCCCAAGGGAAGTAAAAAGGTGTGGAAAGTCGCCGATCTCTCCAAGGTTGCACAGAGTGTCGGCAAGGCCCGGCGTGAAAACTGTGGTGCCTGTCACTTCTACGGTGGCGGCGGCGACGGCGTCAAGCATGGCGACCTCGACTCCTCCATGACTAACCCGGACAAGAATCTGGACGTGCACATGGGCGTCGATGGACTCAATTTCACATGTAGCGAATGCCACACATCAGACGGTCATGACATCAA
>DAOUQU010000299.1 GCA_030625445.1 Gammaproteobacteria bacterium | reverse complement strand
CGCTGTTGGCGTTGTAGACGAAGATGAGTTTCATGGATTTGTTCCTGTATTAAAACTCCCTCACCCTAACCCTCTCCCGGAGGGAGAGGGGATGGATCGGAACTGCGCAAGATGTGGAAAATGATCGAGATCTTCCGGCCGGTCCAGGTCATGGCGCCAGGTCGTGGTTGTATAATTCCAACCGAGTTGATCCAGTTTTTTGCGTGTCATCTCCCAGACGTTCTCTGTTCCCCAGGGCATCTCCCGAAAAAGGGAGGCTGATGCCCGGTGCAGTCCCAGCAGGTAATAGCCGCCGTCGAATGTGGGGCCGGCGACTGCATCGGTGCCCTTGCGCATGGCCTCAACGGCTTGCTGGACATCGCTGATACCCAGACCAGGGCAATCCGTACCGAGGATGATCGCCCATGGCGCAGATTGGAGTGTGGTTTTGAAGGCATGCTGCATGCGTGATCCCAGATCATGGCCGCTTTGAGCTTTAAGCGCGATACCATATTGCATTGCACATGACTGTAAAACTGGGTCCTCTGTTGAGGGCGTACACCAGAGTGTGATGTTTACATCACCGATAGTCTGAACCCTGGATAGAGTCTGATCAACGAGAGATGCGTGCAGATGCGCAGCGCCATCTTCTCCTAGCGCAGGAATAAGCCGCGTCTTGCACTGGCCAGGTACGGGAGCCCTGGCAAACACCATGATGTTGCCTTTGTGTCGCGGCGCATTCATCGGTACTGACGCGCCAGGTTTACAGGATCTGCTCCCAGCCAATATGCCAGGCGAAGTCTCCACATCAAAATGATAGTAGGCAATATCCCATGCTTCTCCCAGCGCCTGCTCGATGTAGTCAGTTTCTGCGAGAGGCACAGTGGTCTCCCCGCAGCTTTCTTCAAGCGCTTGCAGATCTCGATATCCTCCATCAGTGGAATATCGGTGAAACCACCGACCTGCACGAAGGTATCACGATGCATAAAGATGCCCTGGTCGCCAGTGGCGACGCCACTGAGACGAGATCGCCAGTTCATCAACTGCGCAATGATGCGCAGTGCTGCTGTGTCCACGGAAAGCCGGATGTCAAATCGGCCCCACGCTTTAGCTGATTTGTCTAACGCGTTTTGCATAAGTACGTCAGTGTCAGTGGGTATCAGGGTATCTGCGTGGACGAACCAGAGTAGATCGCCGTTGGCGACAGCTGCGCCGGCATTCATTTGAGCTGCCCGTCCGGCTGATGAACGAAGCACCCGGTCTACCAGTGGCTCGGCAAGTGCAATGGTGTTATCCAGGCTTCCGCCGTCGACCAGCAACACCTGCTGGCCGTGCTCCCGCATGGGCTGCAGTGCAGTTAAGGTGTGTGTGATCGTAGCAGATTCATTCAGTGTGGGAATGATGATGGAGATCATTGCAATTCTTTAACTCAATGCTCCACCGCAGCTGCTTCCCTGGCCGGCGGTGCAGCCGTAGCAGTGGTCGGCAATGGCGACCGGATTGCCATTCAAATCAAGCTGCATCAGATCCCGCAGATGTGGCCTGGTTCTGCCTGCCATTGGCAGGGGTAATTCAAGCATCTGGTTGAAGTCACAGTCATACACATAGCCCTGCCAGTCGATGCTGATCAGTGAGCGGCACATGACCTCCTCCAGGTTGGACTCAAGGTGAGCTCTCTTCAGCAGCACCATGTAGTCAGCAAACTCTCCTTTAGAGATGAGGGTGCTGCCAAAGCGTTTGATCGGCATGTTGGTGAGTGTGAAGAGCTGGTTGAAGAGGATGCCCAGCTTGCCGAGTTCTCTTCTGTAGTCTGCTTCCAGCAGAGTCTGGGACGGCGGTAATGAAGAGCCGGCAGGGTTAAAGACAAAGTTCAGGGTGAGTCCGCTGCCATCATGCCCATACCCTGCTGCATTGAGTTTTCTGATTGCCGCGATACTGTTTTCGTATGCGCCTTTACCGCGCTGTGCATCGACGTTCTCCTGCAGGTAGCAGGGCAGGGAGGCGACCACCTCTACCTGGTGTGCCGCCAGAAATGTGTGCAGATCCTCCTGGCCTGGTTCATTGAGAATGGTCAGGTTGCAGCGGTCGATTACATGCAGGCCGAGTTCGCGGGCTGTGGTGACCAGATGGCGAAATCCGGGGTTGAGTTCCGGCGCTCCTCCGGTGAGATCAATGCTCTTGACGCCGTTGCTGCGGCAATAGTCGAGGATCAGGTCGATGGTTTCCGCCGACATCTCCTCACTGCGATTGGGTCCAGCGTTGACATGGCAGTGCAGGCAGCTCTGGTTGCAGCGGTATCCCAGGTTCACCTGCAGGGTCGTGATTGATTTACGTGCTATTGCAGGGAAATCCGTCTGTTTCAATAGTGGCAGTGTAGGGAGCATAGTTGTTCAATTGCCTGCTGATTCCAGATGAAAGATATTGCGAACCAGCTGGCATGATACAGCAATAGGACGCTGGACTAGAACACCA
>DAOUQU010000173.1 GCA_030625445.1 Gammaproteobacteria bacterium | reverse complement strand
CTGGTTCAGGCTCTGGTTCAGGCTCCGGCTCTGGTTCCGGTTCTGGTTCAGGCTCCGGCTCCGGCTCTGGTTCTGGCTCTGGTTCCAGTTCCGGTTCTAGTTCCGGCTCCGGCGGCACAGGAACGGGGGCAGAAAATGCAATTCTGACCTGTGATATGACGGGAGTATCCGCCTCTTCCAGCGCCGTGGAGAGTTGCGTGTTTGCAAAACCGGCCCAAAGCCCCAGGTGCAGGGTAAATGACAAGACAACCGCAGCAAACCGCCAACCAACATCAGCGAATTTCATGGTTTCTCGGTCAGAATATCCACTGCTTTGGCTCCTGCTGCTTCGGCAGCATCGAGCACTTTGACTGCAACACCAAGGTTGGCTTCCTTATCGCCGCGAATACGCATGATACGCTCTTCCGATTTATCCAGAGCACTGCGCAAATACTCCACCAACTCATCGTCGGGCGTCAACTGGTTGTTGATCAGGATCTCACCCTGTGCACTGATAATCACGGTAACAATCTCTTCGTGCTCAGTAGCAGCGGGCACATTATCGGCATCAGGCAAATCAACAACCAGCGCCTGGTCCTCAACGAAATGGGCTGTCAACATGAAGAACACCAGCAGCAGGAATACAATGTCGATCAGGGGCGTAAGGTTAAGAACGACATTGCTGTGCCTGGGGCGCTTATACCCCATCCGTTATCCCCTCCCAATGGGGTGTCACAGCGTGAGACTCTTTCGTCGTGGCGCTTCCGCCACTGCGGCGCTCAAGCAGCAAGGCGATACAACGCTCCATTGATTGCGCACGGCGATCCACACTCCCTTCAAGAAAATGCAGCAGAATAAGCAGTGGAATCGCAACGCTGAGGCCGACTCCGGTTGTTATCATCGCTTCCCATATACCACCGGCAAGCGCCTGGCCATCAACCCTTCCACCAGCCTGCTCGATCACCATGAATGCCTTGATCAAACCGGTGATGGTTCCAAGAAGCCCCAGCAAGGGAGCGGTGTTGCTCAACACGCCAAGAGTGCGCAAACCAAATCCCATTCGCTGCAACTCGTCATCCCTGATGCGTTCGCCAACCCGCGCAAGATCCTTGACGCCCTGGTGATCGGCCTCCAGCATTCCCTGGATAATTCTCGCCTCCGGACCGCTCAGCTCAGCAACCGCTGTCTGCGCACCCGGGCTATCGAGCAGCCGATCAAGATTCCGACTCACATCCCGGGGCAGGCGTCGCAGGCGCAAAAACAGAAAATAGCGCTCCAGAACGATCGCCAACCCGACTACCGAATAAGCAGCGAGCACCCATACAATCGGGCCTCCCTTGTCGAGCATCTCTATCATTTCATTCATGGTGCAACCCAGTTCATAACTATTCAGCACTCTGTCAAATGAGAAAAACAAGTCACTGCTACCGGGCAGATCTACCGGAAAACGCCGTAGATACATCCATGTAGGCTCGCTTCGGCATCCATGCCTCCGACGTTTCCTTTAGATCTACCCGGTAGCAGTGACGATCTCGCATGTGCTGAGTAGTTAAAGTTTATGGCTGTGGCGACTCCCGTCAATATCTGGGCGCGACGTTAGCCTGCTCCTAAAACTTGTAGTTCATGCCGACATAGATCGAACGTCCCATACCTGGAACCGAAGTTCCCCAGGCAACGCCAGTTGGAGACATGGTCTTTCCCTGGCCTAAATAGGCGCCGCCCAGCGGGTCGTTATAGAATTTGTCAAAAACATTCTCGATGCCAAAGTCGAATCGCAGCTGTTTCCATTCGTAGCTGCTGCGCAGGTGCAGCAGAGCATAAGAATCTGTCTCGAGCTCGTTCCTCACCTGTGAAACATCATCTTTATCATCGACCAGATCAACTTCAATTGTGTTGGTCCATTTATTCCGGCGATGCACAACCGCCAGCCTCGCATTCAACGGCATGATGTTATAGAGATTGTCGTCTGTGTCATCGTTCTTGCCACGGACATAATTCACTAATCCGGTTGCTGTAAAACTGCCATAGCGGTCATCGTCCGCGAAAGTGAAATGACCCGAGATATCAACACCATAGATGTGGGCTGACTGATTGACGAATTGAAGATAGACAAACTGGTCTTTTGCAGTCAGGTTCGCTGCATTGCACGGACTACCCATCATGAGTGAACTGCCACAACGCTCGACATCGATATAGTCCTCGATGTAGCTATAGTAAGGCGTCAGCGTAAATCCCCACTTCTCCTGCTCAGCGTCGTGCCAGTCAAAGGTCGCACTCACTGTGTTGGCAACCTCGGGCTCCAGTTCGAGATTGCCGACATAGCCATTGCCGTCACCCGCCCAGTTGATCATGCGCATCGCCATTCCACCGGTTGACCAGGTGTAGCGCTCATAGAGATTGGGTGAACGGTTTTTTCTTGCATAGCCGAACTCCATGCTGCTGCTGTCATCCGGCGTGAAGCGCGCCAATGCGGTCACATCGAGATTATTGTCGGTTTTGCTGCGGTCAGCGGCATTGAAAGCAGAAGCATCTCCGTTGTACATGGGGTTGTATCCCTGTACTTCATCGGTATCCATCTTCACATGTTCGCCACGGAGACCTAACTGGGTTAGCCATTGCGTATTCCATTGCGCCTCCCATTCACCGAATATGGCCACACGGTCGCGCTCACCGTCATTGATATTCCAGAATGTATCGGGCCACATCCCTTTGCCGGACGGGTCCCACCAGTCATCCAGGTCGTAGTACTGTAATTCGGCGCCGATCCTGAGCAGATCACGCTCTGACAGTGGTATCTCCGCCTTGACGATCGCGCCGGTATTGTCCCCCTCGGTGTCCATGGGCATGCCCGCAGCACAGCCCCCCTTGCCACCCGAAGGAGTACAAGGCACACCATCGGTGTATGTGGTAGCGGGGGGGTTGGAGCCATACCAGAAAAGCTTGTCATCGTAGAACTGCATCTTGTGCCTGGTATGCTCGTTATAGACCCGCGCTTCCAGAACGCCCCAATCGTATTGCCCCTCGTAGCTCAGATTGACCTGCGTACTGTCATTGTCGGTCATGTCCATGCGCTGGTTCGGCCAGCCCTGGTAGGGGATGTCCTGCACGCCAATCTTCAGCTCGACGAGGTGGTTTTCATGTTGCAGCGCCATGGTGATCGACTGATTGGTCGATTGATACATGCTGGAGCCGACTTCGTCGCCATCCAGCCATCCCCGGCCTGCAGCCGCAGGGCCCGCCGGCTTGAAATCGCCGCCAGCCTTGTAGTTGTCAGCCTCGGCATACGAACCACTATAGCTCAGACTCAGCTTTTCGCCGGCGACAGTCGCTGCAATGTTTCCGCCATAAGCATCCCCGTTGCTGCGATAGTAGGCGCCGATTTCACCCGTTGTCAGCACACCTTCTCCGGCTATGGCGAACTCTGGCTCGGGAGAATCGACCAGAATTGTGCCACCGATGCTGTCACCGCCAACACTGACCGGCGTGATGCCGGCGAAGACCGTGGCGCTGCCGACATTGGTCGGGGCGATATAGGAGAGTGGTGGATTCATGTGGTTGCCGCAGGCGGAGATCAGGTCCATGCCATCAACCTTGATGCGCAGGCGGTCATCTGCGAGACCGCGAATGACTGGATGGCTGGAAACGCCACCGGAAGCCTGGATGCTGAGTCCGGGAGTATTTCTCAGCAGCCTGGTGGTGTCGCTGCTGGCAGGCGCCAGAGACTTCAGTTCTTCCTCACTAACAATCGAAGTATTCAGCGTTGGTGTATCGATCAACGGCGATGCTGTGACATCGATTGTCGGAAGTTGTGCATCTTCAGCAACGACAGCACCGTGAACAAGCATAGTGATCAGTGTGGCAAGGAGGAGTCGCCGATGGCGAAATTGAGTATTCATGCTAATGATTCCTTTGACATTAAGGGTTGAGATCGACTCATGCAGACTCATGCAATTATTGTTTTACAAGTCAGCAAGCCATTCTATTCATTATCAGCCGTGCAGGAATTTGATATATCTCAACTCAATCAGGAAAATGCAGCTATAGATGAAAAATCGCGTCATTTCACACAGCGGAGAGTGAAATGACGCACCCGGTGACTGCTGCATGTGAGCCGGGGCATACTGGGAATAGCATATGTGATGGTCAGAACCCGGGTTGGCGGCTATAGCGCTGCCAACCATGACGGCCGGGTGACGAAAAC
>DAOUQU010000335.1 GCA_030625445.1 Gammaproteobacteria bacterium | reverse complement strand
GCGGCCCAAGTCGACCGAACATGACAGCGCGTTTGCCCGCGCCGTGGCGAACTCCGAACGCACGGTGCTGTTCGAGCACCTCAATGGCAGGCGCCAGCCGATCTACGACATCAGCGGCCAGCAGACTGGAGACATCTGGGTCGAGGAGCTGGTGCCGCCAATCCCTGCGCTTGCAGAGGCGGCAAAGGCGCTGGCGCCGTTTCCGGTTCCCAAGGTACAGGTGAATGTCTACCGTTTCTGGTCATTCAAGCCCAGCACAGGTTACGTCGCCACCATGCCCTCGGCGGCGCTGCAAGTGTTTGCACTCCCTGTGCAGCAGCGCTGGATGCAGCTGTTGGAACAGGCGGGCGCCGCAGGTATTCAGGATCTGCCACGTGACGAAGCCAGTGTAGGGCGCGCCGCCGGTGTAGACAAGCTGATGCGGACTCTGCACGGCGTCTTTGCTGATGACCCGGCGCTGGGCGGCAGGGTGCTGAAGTTGCTGGCAGCTGATAAATCCCTGGCAGAGGATGAAATTCACCTGATAAAGGCGCTTGTTGATCTCTACACGGGGGGCGACAACCGCTATCTGAACTTCTACGGAACACCGGGCAGCATCCCGACCATTCCCTACAACACGGTTTTCGGCAGCGGAACATCGCAGACGGCGGCTGATTTCGACTTTACCGGTAAAGTGGTGTTTGTCGGCTTCTCCGATCTCTATGATCCCGGCCAGCCGGATCGTTTCTACACGGTATTCACCAACGACGATGGCGTCGATCTCAGCGGTGTCGAAATAGCCGCAACGGCGTTCGCCAACATGTTGACAGGCCGCAGTCTCAAGCCGGCAGGTCCGATGACTACCGCTGTTACGCTGTTCATCACCGGTATGGTGCTGGGGGCTGGCATCTATCTGCTAAGCGCAGGCATTGCCGTATTGCTGGCGCTGCTGCTCTCTGCTGTCGGCATTGCCACTGTGCATTACGCTTTTAATACAGTCGATCTGTGGCTGCCGCTGGCGACACCGGTGCTTGTGCAGCTTCCCATCGCACTGTTCGTGGGGTTGATGGCGCAATATCTGACTGAGGCGCGCAGCCGTAGGCAGCTGAAGAGCGTTTTCGGACGCTATGTGCCGCCGGAGATCGTCGAGGAGATGAGCCGCAACCCCGACGAGGATTTCTCGGTCGAGGGCCAGAGCCGGGAACTCTCGGTGCTGTTCTGCGATATTCGCAGCTTCACTACCATCTCCGAGTCACTGCCTGCCGATGAACTCAAGCAGTTGTTGAACTACTACTTTACCCCCATGACGCGCATCATCTTCGAAAAGCGCGGCACCATCGATAAATATGTCGGTGACATGATCATGGCTTTCTGGGGGGCGCCCGTACAGGATCCGCAGCATCCGCAGCATGCCGTTGAAGCGGCGCTGGAGATGCTCGATACGCTTGTGGAGATGCAACCGGAACTCAGCGAGCGCAACTGGCCGCAATTCAGAGTGGGCATCGGTATCAATACCGGTACGATGAACGTTGGCGACATGGGGTCCGAATACCGACGGGCCTATACCGTGATTGGCGATGCGGTTAATCTCGGCTCCCGCCTGGAAGAGCTGACAAAATTTTACGCAGTTCCGCTGATCATCAGTGAAACTACCGCCGCTGAGTTGCAGGGCATCCTGCTAAGGCGACTGGACAGGGTCAAGGTCAAGGGCAAGAATGAATCGGTCACTATCTACGAGGCGGTTGCGTTCATCGACACTGCCTCAAGCGCCTTGCAGGATGAGGTCAGGAGCAGTGACCAGGCGCTGGAGTATTATTTTGCAGGGGAGTGGGACAGGGCGCAGGCAGCCTTTCAAGCGTTGCTGGATGCCAGCCCGGAATGCAAGTTGTATGGGCTCTACCTGGAAAGGATAGAGTTGATGCGCTTACAGGGTATCGAAGCTGGTTGGGACGGTGTTTTCGTACACACAACAAAATAGCTGCGATTTTTCCACTGGATATTTGTGGGAGAGCAGATGGGAAAATTTCATCATATAATCAGCGCGGACTATTTTTTCGAGCACTGAGGGGTATATGGTAGTCAATAGAGCCTCTTGCAAAACTCAAAAATACGTCATTCCGGCGAAGGCCGGAATCTATAGAATCAACCACTTACAGACGAAAACAACTGGATTCCGGCTAAAAGCATGCCGGAATGACGGAGTTTTGCAAGAGGATCAATAAAAGGGAT
>DAOUQU010000059.1 GCA_030625445.1 Gammaproteobacteria bacterium | reverse complement strand
ATTTCCTGTTTGATGGATTCTTTATTAACCACAGATGAACACAGATGCACACGGATTAAAAGATATAATTCTGAGGTACTTGCAAAACCCCGTCATTCCGGCATGCTTTTAGCCGGAATCTACTTATCTTGAACTATAAGTGGTTGATTCCATGGATTCCGGCCTTCGCCGGAATGACGAAACAATTGATGTTTATTATCTGTGTGTATCTGTGTGCATCTGTGGTTAAAAAGGTATTTTAATTCCCCGGACCGCCGCTGTGGATCAGCTCATAGTAGAGCTTTTCGAGCTCCTGCTTGTGCTTGGTCTCTTCATTGGCGAGAAACTCAAACAGATCGTGAATCGCTCCGGGTTCGGTGCTATCGGCAAGTTCGCGGTACTGCTTCATGGCGGCGTCTTCACGTCCCATGGCATACTGCAATATCGCCTGGTCATCGATGTTGTCACCCAGGTCAGGCAGCTGGATATAGTCGGAGAAGCGCCGATCCTCGACCGGCGTCTGAATCTGCTGCTTGACCTGCTCTTCAATCGAGGGGTCTTCAGCGAGACTGGTGAAGAGAAAAAAGTGCTCCTTCTCCTCGACTGCCAACTCTTCCACCAGCCAGCGCATGTTCTTGCTGATCTTTGGAATCAGATCAGTATAAAACTCGAACGCCTTCTGCTCGAAGCTTGTCGCAACTTTCAGGATCTCGCCGAGACTCTTTTTTGATTTGATATGCTCGTATGAGGCGCTGTGGCCTTCTGCATGTTCACTCATTATTGCTGCTCCCTTCATTCAGATAACTCTCGATACTGGCGGCGACGCGGTGTCCGTCGGCAACGGCATGCACCACGTCCGGACCGTGCACCATGTCGCCAGCAGACCATAGCCAGGAGACGGATGTCACGCCGTTTTCATCGGCCTGCAGGCGGCCGCGGTTCCATTCCAACTCTTCTGTCAGCGCTTCACCAAACAGCGAGATATCGCTCATCTGGCCAATCGACTCGATCACCATGCCACCATGATGCAGCTGTTCATCAGCCTCATCATAACTGGGAGCAAAACGTCCGTCTTTGTCGAAGATAGACTTCACACCAAGTGTCGTCAAACCTTTAAGCTTACCATTTTTATCAATGACGCACTCCTTCGGACCACGGCTGTCAAAAATCACAACCCCCTCCTCGCGCGCCTCCTTGACCTCTTCCGCATCGGCCAGGAAGTGATCGAAATCTTCCAGTGCGGAGACGGTCACGGCGACTTTTCCATACTGGCTCTTCTGCATACGCGCCAGACTGCGCGCAATATCCATCGCCACGTTGCCTCCGCCGATAACCACCACGGATTCAGGCACATCGAATGGTTCGCCTGCGGTAATCATGCGCAGCAGATCGACAGACGCCCTCACCTGCTGATGATCGGAGCCGGGAATGCGGGTTGAGCGACCCTGCTGCAGGCCGATGGCGACCACCACAGCATCGAAATCCTGCTTGAGCTGCTCCATGGTGGTATCGCTGCCGATACGCACATTGCACTCGATCTTGACACCGACGGACTTGATGACATCGATATCGGCATCGAGACGATCATAGGGGAGACGATACTCCGGGATGCCATAGCGCGTCATGCCGCCGGGCTTATCGAGCGCCTCGTAGACAGTCACGGCATGGCCATTTTTCGCCAGGTCGAAGGCTGTCGTCAGGCCGGCAGGTCCGGAGCCGATAATGGCAATCTTTTTGCCGCTGATAAAGTCAGCCTTGCCTTCTGCAACAATCTCCTTGACGCGTTCGTCAGAGACTGTATCCATGGCGTAACGCTTGAGCCAGCGAATTGCAACAGGATCGCCGCGTCTGCCAATGGAGCAGGCAGTCTCGCAGCGATGCGTACAGACACGTCCGCAGACATGCGAAAAGGGGTTGGTGCGATACATCTGGCGCACTGCCTCCTCGGCATCCCCCTCCCAGATGGCGCGGATATATTCCGGCGCATGCATATTGGTCGGACAGGAGTCGTGGCACATGCCGCACTGTACACAGCGTGATGCCTCGATGATTGCCTGCTGTTGAGTAAAGCCATCGACAATCTCATCAAAGTTGTCGCTGCGGCTTTCGGCTTCCATCTCGGCCATCGGCTGACGCTCGAGATCGACCAGGTCTGCATCCTCGGTCTTTGACCAGCCCTTGGGGAAAAACTTGTTATGGATGCCTTTGGGATCAGGCAGAATGAAATAGCTGTCGAGTTCATCCTCGCGACAGGTATGCACATACTCCTGCGTCAGCGAGATGGAGCTTGTCGGACAGATATCGACGCATAAACCACACCAGCAGCAGCGCCCGTAATCGATCGCCGGACGTTCGTTTCTAATGCCCATGACAGGATCATCGGGCAGCCCCGGTATTTTAACCATGGTGATCGCGGCATTGTCACACACCTTCTGACAGGTGCTGCAGCCGATGCAGACATCCCAGTCATTGACATGAAAGCCACGATAGTTGTCGGCGGCAATGCGCGGCTCGAAAGGCACGGTGACAGGCTTGCGTGAAAAAAACCCCAGGCTCTTGAACGGCCCGAGGATACTGCCTTTATCCTTGTACGATATGTCAGACATCAACGGTCAACCTCGGGTGGACAGGCATCCAGTGAAAACATGATTTGCGCGACATCTTCAAGACGTGAACCGACCGCCAGCTTCTCCAGCACCTGCACGGCATGCATGCTTGAGGGACCGCGCACATGCACACGGTAGGGCTTGTCGCCGCCATTGGAAACCACGTAGTAGGCCAGCTCGCCCTTGGATGACTCGACACGCGTATAGGTCTCGCCAGCCGGAACATTCCACGCCAGCGGATTGGGTATGGGACAACGCACAGCGCCTTTGACTGACGGCAGATGCTTGATGATCTGACGCAGGATACGAATGCTCTGCTTCAACTCGGCGCGGCGCACCAGGTTGCGCGACAAGGCATCACCACCGGGTTCAGTGACAATATCGAAATCGATCTTGTCATACACCAGGTAGGGATCATCCCGCCGCACATCGAATGCAAGGCCTGTCGCACGCAGATTCGGACCGGTGACTCCCCATTTCAGCGCCTGCTCCTGGGTCATGGCGCCGACGTCGCGCGCACGCTTGATGAAGACCTGGTTTCTGAAAAATAGGCTGTCGTAATCCGGCAGGCGGGAGTCGAGATAATCGAGCAGAGTGCCGAGCCTGTCGAGAAAACCATCCGGCATATCGCGGCGCACTCCGCCGGGAATATTGTAGATGCTGTAGACCCGGCCGCCGGTCAGCTCTTCAAAGCGGTCGAGGATCAGGTCCCGGTCGGCAACGCCCCAGAACATCGGCGTATACATGCCAGTGGTGGCAGCATGTCCACCAAAGGCAAACAGATGTGCAGCCAGGCGCGACATCTCCAGCTGCATGACGCGCAGCCACATGGCGCGCTCGGGTATTTCAAGGCCGCACAACTCCTCGATAGCCAGCGAGTAACACACCTCCATCGGCACGGGATCCGGAACGCAGATACGTGGAACCAGTGCAATATTCTGTATCCACAGCCGCCCCTCCATGAGTTTCTCGAAACCGCGGTGCAGATAGCCTGCATCTGCACGGGCCGACAAAACTTCATCGCCATTGAGTTTGACTCTGAAGGCGTAGTTGCCTTCGATGCCGGGGTGGTTGGGGCCAAAATTCAGCTCAAACTCATTGCTGGGCGGCTGCTTGATCGCCTCGTAATTTTCCGGTCGCATCAGCGCACATCCTCCGGCCTGGTGGTAATTCCACCACCCTCGGCCTCGATATCCTTGAGCCACTGCGGATGGTACTCCTCCCAGCTGAAGGTCTGGTTGACAAAGGCCTCGGAATCGAAATCCTTGCGCATCGGCGGCGGACCGTTCCACTCGGTGAGGATAAACTTCTCCATATCCGGGCTGCCCTCGAAATAGAGACCGAACATTTCGTGGATGTCGCGCTCAAAAAAAGCAGCGGGCGTGTAAAGATCATAAACTGACAAATAGACACCGGGATCGCGGGAAATCCGGGTATGCGCAGAGACCAGTGAGTTGGTTTCATAGGACCAGACGTGGTAGACAAGTTCAAACTCATCATCCTCGATCCAGTCAACGCAGGTAATTGCCGAGAGATGCACATAGCTGGCGCGTCCCTGCAGCAGCTCCAGCAGCGCCGGCAATGCTTCAGGGGCAATATCGATGCGCACACGGCGTGAATTCTTGCGCTTGAACTGGATAATCTTGATATCTTTGAGCAGATCATCCAGCCACAGATTGAGTTCTTTACTCATTATTTTTCTCCCTGGGATTTTCTCCCTGGATCTTCTCCCTCTTTTCGCCCAGGCTGAACTCAAGCGCCTCCAACGGCTGCTGGTGCTTCTGCAGCAGGGCGGTATGTTCGCCCAGGGTCTGGTCCGTCATCAATCCATAGTGTTCGGCTTCGGCAATAATATCGGTCGGCGTCTGCCAATCCTCGCCAAACAGCTTCTGCTGATTGCCGAGATAGTGATCATAATTTTGAAAATAGCGCTTCCAGTTGTCGGCGCGTCCGCTCTTGATATCTCCCATGAGATCACGCAAGCCACTGATCACAGCCTCGGGCCTGGGCATACAGCCAGCGATATAGATGTCGACCGGCAGGTACTCCTTGAGGACTTTGGCAGTCGCGTAGCTCTGCCAGTACATGCCGCCGTTGACCGTACAGGAGCAGATGCCGATCACATACTTGGGCGAAGGCATCTGCTCATAGGTGAGGATGATGCGTTTCAGGGTCTTGACCGAGACATAGCCGGTAATCAGCAGAATATCCGCCTGGCGCGGTGTCACCATCGGCTGGATGCCGAGGCGCTCCATGTCGAAACGCGATGTCATTGCCGGCGGCAGTTCGATCGCTCCGCAGCCGGTGCAGTAATGCAGCATAAACATCGAGCGCGACTGGCAGAAACGCACCAGTTCATCGAAGACATTGGCAAGAGGGTTGCTGCGTTTAACATTGCCCTCCGCCACGGAGAGTTCCTGGCGCACAGGAATTTTATCGAGTTCGTTCATTTCATCACCACCGCTAATCCAATCAGTCCCAGCAACATTGGCCACTTCCACATCAGGCGCAAGACATCCTCGGTGCGGTAGCGGGGAAAGAGATAGGCGACCGACATGGGAATGGCAACCACCAGAAAGATTTTCGGCAAAAAGGTTATCCAGTAGACACCGCCGCCAAGAAACAGCGTCGTAAAAATCACCCCTGCCGTGTAGAGCTGAAAACACTGCATCACGAACAGCCCGCCCATGAACTTGCCGCTCATTTCGACCATCGGTCCTGTAGCGATCTCAGATGGCGCCACATAGATCTCGAACGGATGCTTGCCCATGGTGGCAGGCAGTATCAGCAGTGCGGTCAAGGCAAGCAGCGGCATTTGTACAATCCCCCAGCTGGAGACGTCCTGTTGCTGCTGGATGGCAACCATTTCGGCCAGGTTGGTGGTTCCGTAAACGTAGGATGCGCCGAAGATCACCAGGATAAAGGGGATGTCGTAGGCCAGCATGGCCGTCAGGGCGCGGGAGATGCCGATCGATCCATTGGGATTGGCGCACTGTCCAACGCCGAGAGCCATCCCCAGTGAAGGGATCATCAACATATAGGCCAGGGTCACCGCCCCGCCCTTGTCGGTAAGTCCTGACATCCCGGGAACAGGCAGCAGAGTCATGGCGGCAATAAAACCGCCGACAGCCATGATGATGCCAATCTCATGCATCAGGCCATGGGAGATCTGCGTCTCCTTGCTATAGAGCTTGATAATGTCGTAGATCGGCTGCAATACAGGCGGACCGACACGCCGCTGTATGCGTGCGCCAATCCTGCGCATCATCAACACCATCGCCAGACCAATGACAAAGGCCAGGATTGGCATCAGCAGAAGTTCAACAAGCAGTTCATAAAAATGCATCAGACAATCACCCAGGAGAGCGCGAAGACGACTGCCACCAGCAGCAGATAGGATGGATGTGCATTGCGATAGAGCCCCTGCATTGCCGTCGAGAGGATATCCACGGCTGAAATGACACCACGCTCGAGCCACTCGAAACTGTTGCGGTACCAGGGGCCAATCAGATGCATCAACCCCGGGTAGAAGTTGTCGCTGTAGTGATAGCGGGTTTCAGCAGTCAGGAAATGGCCGCCAGCGTAGTTATCCAGCTGATGTACACGCTTGCTGCGTCCGCCAAGAAAGAACACCAGCGTACCGAAACCAAACCCAACCAACAGCACAGAGACGATCCAGATCATGTCAAGACCACCCTTCATATCGACACCACCGAGGTGATGCGCCAGAACCGGGAGACCGATACTCGCCTGCACCGCGCTGGTCCAGTCAAGCACCAGACCGGGGAAGTAGCCGGTCACAAAAACCACGGCGGCAAGCAGCATCATTGGAATCACCATGCTCAACGGCGCTTCGCGCACAGCGGCGTGCTCGACGCGCAGCTGGCCGAGGAAGATGTTGTGTATCAGCTTGTAGACGCTCAGTATGGTGCCGAGCGTGCCGATCACTGCAGCGATAAACAACAACGGACTGCCGTCAACGATCAGTGAGCGATAGATCAGCCACTTGGAGACGAAGCCATTCATAGGCGGCAGTCCGGCAAGACCGATAATGCCAATCAGCATGGCAAGATAAGAGAGCGGCATACGCGTAAACAACCCGCCCAGCTTGTTCAGATCCGATGTTCCGGTGCGATGCATCACCGCAACCACAGCCATGAACAGCATCGCCTGGTAGGATGCATAGTTGAAGACGTGCATGAGGCCGCCGGCTGAGCCAAGATCATTGGCAATCACGAGCCCCAGCAGCATATAGCCGGTCTGGCCAACGCCATGCCATGCCAGCAGGCGGCGCGCATCATGCTGGCGCAGCGCGATATAGGTCGGAATGATGATCGTGAAGACAGCAATCCAGGCCAGTAGATCTTGCGCGTCGAGGAAGGTATAGGGGATCTCCATCTCGACCAGACGGCTGATTCCAATCAGCTGCACAATCACCACGATAAAGGCGAACAGTCCCATACGCGAGGAGATGGCGCCGAGGAAAGCCGCGCCCGGTCCCGGTGTCTCGGCATAGGCTTTCGCCTGCCACAGATGAAACGGCAGTATTGCCATCTTGACGCCGAAGCCGGCTGTCAACAGCACCACCAGCAGCCACAGGGTGGAGGCCTGCATCTGCGGCGCTGCCTCCTTGAGGGACTGAAAGTCAAAACTGCCGACCTCTGCATAGATCAACAGCAGACCACCCAGTACCGCCATGGCGCCGGCAAAGGCATAACTGATATAACGCATGGCATAATTGAATGCCTTGCCGCCCGCAAGGGCCATGATCAAAAAACTTGCCCAGCTGACCAGCTCCCAGCCGATGAACAGCGTCAGCAGGTCGCCGCTTGCCAGCAGCACCAGCATAGTGAATACGTTCAGCGCCAGCGCCCCATGGAAGAGACGCAGACTGCCGCCATTATCGCGGTATTTTTCTCCCCACTCACCGGATGCAAACCAGCTGCAGAAGAGACCCGCGCCGATGGTAATCAGTGCGAAAAACCACGACAGCGCATCAAAACGCCACAACATCTGTTCACTCAGGACATTAAACCTGAGCGAGGATTGAACCACTGTCAGGGTCGAGTAACCCAGGCCTGACATCATCAGCAGCGCCGCGCCCTGCAGCGCATAGAGGATGGTAACAAGCCAGCCGCCGACTCTCATGTTGCCAGCCAGCAGTGCGATGACAACAGTGATTGCTGAGATCAGCAGCAGATAATCCAGAGCTGTCATTGCACTCTCCCTGATTGCAGTGGTTGCGGTGCCACGGTTTGTATGTATGTCGAGACGTCGCTCGCCTGCGCCGCAATGCCGTCGAGGCGGTCGGCAAGTGGAATCAGCATGAAGACGGATGCGACCAGTCCTGCCCCAAGGAATACCGCTGTAGCAAGATCCAGAGTTGCATGCGCGTTGTGAGGCGTCGCAGCCGGCTCCTTCTCATAGAGTTTCATGACGACGCGAAACAGATAATTCGCCTCCAGTGACGCCGCGGCAAGAATCACGAATGCAGCAAAGTAGTAGAGCGGCTGATCCAGCGCCAACAGCGGCATGATCACCAGCAGTTTTGCCCAGAAACCGGGCAGCGGCGGTACACCGATCAGCGACAGGGAGAGCAGCACGAACAGCGCAGCGCCGAGAGGAGATGTCTTCGCTGCGCCGGCGAGTCCTTTGATCGAGCCTCCCCAGCGTTCAGCCAGCAGGAACATCGACGGCTTTAAAAAGAGATGATGCACCATGACTGCCAGGGCTGCGAAAATACCGGCATTGCCTGGTATCGAGAGGGCGATAAACATCACGCCGAGCTGACCAATCGAAGAGAAGGCCAGTAAGCGGTTGAGATCACGTGCGCGCCAGGCAGCCAGTTCACCGCTGACAACCCCGAGGATTCCAAGCACCAGCAGCACGGTCAATGCCTCCGGCTGATGGAAAACCAGGATCAGCAGACGCATGATGATCAGCAGCGCAAGTTTGGAGACGACGCCTGCAAGCAGAGCGGATACCCTGCTGGATGCAGTTGCATAAACCTCTGGCACCCACATATTGACAGGGAAGAGTTCAGCCTTGACGCCAAATCCAACCAGCATCAACACAAAGGCGGCGAAACCCTGCAGATTATTGAGTTTTTCAGGCGCCAACTGTGCAAGCTGCGCCAGGTTCAGCGTGCCGGTCGCCTGGTAGACCAGCGCAATACCGGCAAGCGCAAGCGCGGCGCCGAAACCACTGAT
>DAOUQU010000168.1 GCA_030625445.1 Gammaproteobacteria bacterium | reverse complement strand
ACTGCAAACTTATATGGTTTCAAGGCTCAGCACCTCGACCTGCTGATCTGCCGACACCGACCAGCGCAGATCGAAATCATGCAGGCGAAAGCCATATTCACCATCCTGATGCTGTTTATAGGCCGGGCGTGGATCGATTTGTAACAAGCCGACAATCAGTCGGCGCAACTCCTCCGCATTTTCATGTTGCTGCAGCTGTGACTCTGCAGTTTCAGAGAATGTCACATGCAAACAAGTCGCTGGCGCGCCCTTTGCAAATCCCTGCGTCGCCCCGGGGATGCAATCTGAGTAGGGCACATAGGGTTTGATATCGAGAATCGGCGTCGCGTCCATCAGGTCTACACCGCTGACCATGATGCTGCTCCCCTCGATCGCATCGAGTTTGACGGCAGAGAGTCCGATCGGATTGGGACGAAAGGGTGAGCGGCTGGCGAACACCCCTACCCGCTTGTTGCCGCCAAGACGCGGGGGGCGTACCGTCGGCTTCCACTGGCCATCCGGAACAGCATGAAACTGCCAGATAAGCCATAGATGAGAGAAGGCATCCAGCCCTTTGAGCATCTCAGGCCGATTAAATGGAGCGATCAGTTCGATCACCCCATGGGCAGCGCTGACCACGCCCGGCTGTCGCGGAATTCCAAATTTTTCCTTGAATGGCGTGTGAATGATTGCAACGGGCTTCATTGGAAATCTATGTATAGCGCTCCATCAGGTAGCAGAGACAATCCTGACGAATCACACGTTCATCCCTGGTCAACATGGAGGGCATCACCGGGAGGCGATTGACCAATCTGCCCTGCTGCAGTTCAAAAAAATCCGATGTAACAATCTCTCCACTCTCACTGGTTACCACTAAGGGCATCTCCTCACCTAACACATCCCCCCAGTGAGTTCCCGCCGGCAATTCGCTGAAGTTGAAACGTTCCAGCCGGGGATCGAGCCCCAGCAGATGATGTTCACCAAAACCAAACTCAATATGCGCTGGAATCTTTACCGTGGCAACCGTATGAAACAGATCCACCTGCGTATGGGAGAGAGTATCATTGGGAAGATCATGCAGATGCAGACAGGCCTCGACAAACTCCTGCGTGTGTCTGATCCCCGCTTCATCGCCAACCTTTCCACACTCGATGGTCACTGATGGACAAAACTCAGCGAATGCCAGAGACTGCACACCCCGCGGCCGGATAAAGTAGATCACCAGCCGGCTGAAAAGTGTTGCCAACCGTAGAAAAGAGTTTCCAACGACATTGACGCAGGCGTAGTGTGGATTGAGCCCCGTGTTGTTGTGGATGTCGATGCTGGCAAACAGCCCGCGCTGACGCATGAGTGCAGTAACCTGATCCATCAGGCGGGTCTCGGCACAAGCATCCGCCTTCCCGCCCGGCCAGGTGCGGTTATAGTCAGGCTGGCCATCCATGCGGCGCAGCTGATGACGGGCAGCATCCACATTGCCGATAAAAAGCACCAGGGTGCGCGGCAGCGGGCGCTCTCCGCCGCCAGGAGTGTAATCCTGCAACAGCCGGCGCACAGCTTCCCATCCGGTAGTCTCATTACCATGCAGAAGCACCGAAACAAACAGCGCCGGTTCACGCATCCCCTGCAGGGTGATCAGTGTCGGACCCTGGAGCGCATCAGCCAGCTGATGAGACTGCAGTTCAAGCAACCCGCGCGGGATTTGATTGAGTTCATTGAGCATCACAAACTCCAGCGATGAACAGGCTGAGCAGATTGCTGATGCTCTGCGTAGGAGAGTGTCAACTCCCGCCACTGCGGCCCATGACGATCGACCCACTTTTTCTGCCAGGCGGCGCCCGTCTGGCCTGTTTGCAGACGCTGGCGGATCACATCCAGATAGTATGCCGCCTCATGATGATCAATGCCAGCCAGAGTGAGTCCCTCTTGAGCCTGATCAAGCAACACATCGAGACACAGCATTTTGAGACTGCCACGCTCGCCGTCGAGCCATTCAACATCGGCATTGATGCCCTCTTTTGCAGCGCTGTAAAAATTGGTTCTGCAGGCTGCAAAGGGAAGCCTCGCTTCAGGGGCAATATCCGCATTCGCAAAGAGTGTCACCAGCCCGTAGAAAAATGCCGCATTGGCAAATTGGTCCACATGCGTCGGACCGGCTGGAACCACGCGGTGCTCGATGCGGATATGCGGTTGGCCATCGGCATTGAATCCCACCAGTGGACGGTTCCAGCGCCAGATCGTGCCATTATGCAGGCGCAGATGCGAGAGTCTCTGCGGATCGTCATCAGAGAGCATCGGCAGCAGCACCGGGTAGCGCTCCAGGTTGGACTCAAATACCTCGAAGATACTTTTTTCGATATATCTGAAGCCGAAAGAGACCCTGTTGGTTCTGTCAGAGGCGCCGACAGAGACAGCCTGCTCAAACAGCGGGATGCGCGTCTCTTCCCACAGCTGTCTGCCAAACAGAAAGGGGGAGTTGGCGCTGACAGCGACAACGGCGGCAGAGGCGATCTTGGCGGCATTGTAGTAACGTCCGGCTAGATCTGCATCAACCTGCAGGTGAATCTGGAAAGAGGTAGTTGCCGACTCCAGCATCACATCATCGTGTTTCAGTAAGAGTGTCTCATCACCATCGATATGCAGATCGATGGGTCGGCCGCCGCGCAGTCGCAGAATCTGCTGATTGAGCGCGATATAGCGCTTCAATTGCGACATATTCTCCAGAGTTAAATCCCGGGGTCGGATGGTCGGCAGTATGCCGATTCCCTGAAGCTGGAGCCCCATGGACTCCGCCATGCGCCTGCATCTGAACCAGTTCGCTTCAAGTGAATGCTGCATACGCGAAAGCGCATGACCTGCAAGAGTTTCAGGCGGCCCGTTCAGCTCCACATTAAAGGTGGCAAGCTCGGCAACGACATCCGGATCAGCGAGCGCTTGCAGAAACTGTGCATTTCGCGGTGCCGGATCTCCTTTGGCATCGATCAGCCACGCCTCGAGTTCATAACCGGCAACCGGATCTGAACTATCCAGCTTTCCACCCCTGAGCATCTCACCCAGCAGTTGCGTCTCTGCAGCCAGACACTGATTGAATTGCTCAAAATCACGCTGCTGAAAATTGCTGCTGTTGATCTCCTGTCCCATTTGCGTGACGCATCAGCCCGGCTGATAACTCTCCCCCTCCCTGGCCAGAGAGACCTCTATCTCTGCCGAGTGCGACGCCATCCACTCCCTGCTGTTCGCCAGTATCTCATCAAGCTGCGCATCCGTGCGGGAAGGGTCATGATGAAACAGCAGCAGGTGTTTGACATCTGCATCAAGCGCCAGCTGCAATGTTTGGGTAACCAGCGAGTGTCCCCAGCCATGCACCTTCGGCAACTCATCATCCAAAAACATGGCATCGTGGATCAGCAGATCGACACCCTGTAGAAAATTGACCCACTCAGGGTAGGGGGTTTGCATCTCATCAGGAGGAAAAAGCTCATTATCGGTAATGTAGGCAAGGCTGCCATCTGCTGTTTCGATTTTGTAGCCGCTGCCTCCTCCCGGGTGATTAAGCGGCAGGGTTGACACCTTTGTATCCCCGATCACGATGATTCCCTGGTCATTAAAGGCTAGCACCTCTATTTCCGCCTGCAGTTGCGCGCCCGTGACAGGGAAGTGTGAATCGGTCATCTGATCCAGCACCGAGCTGGCGTCGCCTGAATTCAAGTAGTTGGAAAGCAGGCGTATTTTTCGCCCCTGCTGATAGATCGGCCGGAAAAAGGGGAGCCCCTGGATATGGTCCCAGTGGTGATGACTGAACAGCAGATAGATATCCCTGCTGTCCGTGGCAAGAAGTTGTCCAAGGCTGCGGATCCCTGTTCCCGCATCAAAAATCAGTACAACCTCATCATCGGGTTCAACAAGGACGCATGAGGTATTGCCGCCATAGTTGACCGTCTCCTTTCCTGGAGTAGCAATCGATCCGCGAACACCATAGAAAGTCACCTTCATGCTAGTGTTCCGCCCAGTGAATTTTTACTGGCCCTGAAGCGAGACGTATAAACACCCTGATGATTTGTTTTTCTCATTTTCCACCGCATTTATGGATGCATTGTTCGTTCCAAAACAACAGTATAGTCTCTTAGCAAGCAAATCGCTCCTTGCCTTTTTTCTGATACAGTCTAAAGTTGAAAGGCCAATACCATCATCTATTTAAAAAACCAAAGAGGTCAGACTCGATCGAAACTGAGTCTGACCCTTTTGGTTTTAACAGGTCCCTGCCGGTCGGTTTTATAATCCGACGTAGCC
>DAOUQU010000384.1 GCA_030625445.1 Gammaproteobacteria bacterium | reverse complement strand
GACTGGATTCGCGGCACCTTCCGCCCAAACAGTCAAACTCGACAACATCATCACAACTAAAACAGCAAATCTTTTCATACCAACTATTCCTCAGGTTTCTCAATCATCAGGCGCCTGCCCGACTACAGATTCATTGCGTGCTATTTTACACATTTCTTCACAAGGCTGTCCGGGATTAGCAATTTTTATTGGGGATGCAAACACCACCTGGAAACCCGGATCAGGACTCCAGCCAGAAAGTGACCGGCCCCTCATTCACCAGTGCCACCTGCATGTCGGCGCCAAACTGGCCACACACGACCTTGCCATGTGTTTCAGCCGCGCTGCTTGCGACCAGCTCAAAGAGTTCACAGGCAACAGCAGGAGCAGCCGCAGAGGTAAAACTAGCTCGCATCCCCCTCTCTGTATCAGCCACCAGTGTAAACTGCGGCACCAGCAGTAATCCACCGCCTGTATCGTTGAGACTCAGGTTCATTCGTCCACGACTATCTTCAAAAACACGATACCCCAGTATTCTTTCACAGAGGCGCAGCGCCTGTTTTTCCCTGTCACCTTTCTGCACACCGACGAACACCAGCAGACCGAAGTCAATCCGGGCGATGACGCTCCCATCGACACTGACACTCGCCTTGCTAACCCGCTGTAATAACGCAATCACATCAATGACAGCGTGAATGAATCTTGATAGAGCGTCTGATCTTCGAGGCCGGCATCGACAAAACCCTGATGCCGAAGGCGGCAGGAGTCACACTGACCACATGCCCTGCCCTGCTCATCTGCCTGGTAACAGGAGATGGTGGTCCTGTAGTCAATCCCCAATTTCACCCCCTGTTGAATGATTTGAGCCTTGCTCAAATGCAGCAGAGGCGCTTCAATTTTGAAGCTGTCACCTTCGACTCCCGCCTTCGTAGCGACATTCGCCAACTTTTCAAATGCCTCGATAAATTCCGGCCTGCAATCAGGATAGCCCGAATAATCGAGCGCATTCACGCCGATGAAAATATGCCTGGCGTGCAGGACTTCCGCCCAGCCGAGGGCCAGTGACAGAAAAATCGTATTCCTGGCAGGCACGTAGGTGACAGGAATCCCCGCCTGTGCATGCACAGGAACCTCGATCTGCTCGTCTGTCAACGCCGATCCACCGATCCTGTCCAACCCCATCGGCAGGACCAGATGCTGTGTGACCGCAGTAGTTTCAGCTATCTTTTTTGCAGCAGTCAATTCTGATTTGTGCCGCTGTCCATAATCGAAACTGATTGCATGGCACTGATAGCCGCGCTGTTGTGCAATTGCCAATATTGTCGCAGAATCAAGGCCTCCGGAAAGGAGTATCACCGCCTTGTCAGACACCCTGCTTCTCTCCCCATAACACTTTGTGAAGTTGTATCTGAAAACGCACCGGCAGACGGTCCTCCACGATCCAGTCCGCCAGCCGTGTCGCCTGCTGTTGAGCATAGGCAGGCGAGAACAGCACTTCACAGCGTTGATGCAGATGATGCTCCTCCATCAGCTGTTTGCTCCATTGATAGTCATCACGGTCACATATGACAAACTTGAGCTGATCCGATGGCTTCAGATCATGCAGATTTTCCCATAGATTCTTATCCTGCTCCAGCGAGCCCGGGGTCTTGATATCAACCACCCTTGCAACTCGCGGGTCAACACCGCTGATATCCAGTGAGCCGCTGGTTTCCAGTGAAACCTTGTAGTCACGGTCACACAATGCTGCAAGCAGTTCAAGAGAGGCTTTTTGCGCCAGGGGCTCACCACCTGTCACAGTCACATGAGAGACACCGATATCATCCACACGTTGAAGAATCTCCTCGAGGGATAACCA
>DAOUQU010000241.1 GCA_030625445.1 Gammaproteobacteria bacterium | reverse complement strand
GGAGGCCAGCAGCAGTCCTCCGGACAGCCAGTGGGCGTGACCATATTCGAGCATTTCAACATGATCATAGATGGCGATCGACAGCACCTGGGTCTGGCCGGGGATGTTGCCGCCGATCATCAATACAACGCCGAATTCGCCGACCGTGTGAGCAAATCCAAGCACAGCAGCGGTAAGAAAACCGGAGCGGGCCAGTGGCACGGCGACGGTAAAGAAACGATCCAGTGGCGAGGCGCGCAGGGTCGCCGCCACCTCAAGTGGGCGGCGGCCGATGGAGGCGAAGGCACCTTGCAGCGGCTGCACCACAAAGGGCATCGAGTACAATACCGAGCCGATTACCAGGCCGGTAAAGGTAAACACCAGTGGTTGTCCGCCGAGGTGTTCCAGCAGGCCGCCAACCGGACCCTGCGGGCCGAGAGCCACCAGCAGATAGAAGCCCAGTACGGTGGGGGGAAGCACCAGCGGCAGAGCAACCAGGGCTTCCAGCATGAACTTGTAACGCCAGCGGGTGTGCGCCAACCACCAGGCAAACGGTGTTCCCAGCAGCAGCAGGATCAGCGTAGTGGTTCCCGCCAGCTTCAGCGTGATGGCAATGGCGGCAAGGTCGGCATCATTCAACATTAGGGGTAGCGTAGCCGAATCCGCGCATGATCTCCAGCGACTCATCACTTTTTACGAATGTGAGAAAGGCGCGAGCGGCATCACTCTCCCGCAACAGCACCACCTGTTGCTCGATGGGGGAGTAGAGTGATTGCGGAACTTCCCACAGAGACCCCTCGATCACTCGAGCGGGATGCTTTATCTGCGACAAGGCGATGAATCCCAGCTCTGCATTGCCGCTTTTGACGAACTGGAAGGTTTGACCGATATTCTCGCCGCGCACCATGCGTCCCTGCAATGTATCCCAGATCCCGAGTTCCAGCAGGACCTGCCGCGCCGCCCTGCCATAAGGCGCAAGCTTTGGACTGGCAATGGCCAGATGGCGAAATGTTCCCTGTTGAAGCACCTTGCCCTGCGCATCGACCACACCGTTTTTGGGACTCCACAGGACGATTTTGCCGATGGCATAGGTGAATCTGCTTCCAGGCAGTGCGATCCCCTCCTTATCCAGCAACTGCGGGCGTTTGACATCGGCGGCAAAGAGGGCGTGGAAGGGCGCTCCATGCTTGATTTGCGCATAGTGTTTACCGGTGGAGCCAAAGCTGAAAGTCACTTTGTGACCACTGTTTTCCTCGAAGCGCCTGCCAAGAACCTTGATGGTATGAGTAAAGTTGCTGGCCACCGCAATGTGAATCTCATCAGCGATCGCTTGTCCGGCACCCATCGTCAACATGCTGGCGGCGAGGAGTGTAAGGAGCAGTGATGGTGCTTTCATGTGTATTTTTCCCGCGCTGGATCCTGTCAATAAAAAAGGGCAGAACCCGAAGGTTCTGCCCTTTTATTCCCTAACCCCGGGGGGCGTCAGGCCGGCCTGCAATGCAGGCCGTATCGTAATGCTGTAATTTAGAGCGGTACGATGTTCTCTGCTTGAGGACCTTTCTGGCCTTGAGTAACAGTGAACTCAACCTTCTGACCTTCGATCAGGGTTTTGAAACCTGAGCCGGAGATAGCGCTGAAATGAGCAAAAACGTCAGGGCCGTTTTCCTGCTCAATAAATCCAAAGCCTTTGGCTTCGTTGAACCATTTAACGGTGCCGGTAGTAGTAGACATAATAAATCCTAATATAACAAGAGTAATTGAAGCCTTTAAAAAAGGCAGTTTGGCTGGAATGTGTTGCTATTACTTATGAAAACAGGACGAGCTACAAACGAGACATCGAAATGGTGTGCATAAATATAAACGTACCTTCAAGCTGGGTGAAGTATATACGGATTTATCCCTTAGTCAATACTCCTCTGTGAGATATGTTTTGAAGTTTTTTTGTGTCATCTACCACTGCTGATGGTTATAATCGCCATGTGAACTGATTGCGGGTGTAGTTCAATGGTAGAACTGGAGCTTCCCAAGCTTCAAATGTGGGTTCGATTCCCATCACCCGCTCCACATCATTATTCTCCGATCCAGATATCGAGATCAGCATGCCAATCACGCGATGCCAATGGGCTTGTGCCTCACTGCTGGAGCAGGAGTACCACGATACCGAGTGGGGTGTGCCGCTGCATGATGAGCGCAAACTGTTTGAATTCCTGATTCTCGAAGGAGCCCAGGCAGGGCTTAGCTGGTCGACGATTCTCAACAAGCGTGAGGGTTACCGGGCGGCATTTGACAATTTCGATGCGCTGAAGATTGCCGCATACGATGATAAAAAAATTGAGCAGCTGCTCAGCAATCCGGCAATTGTCAGGAATCGCCTCAAAGTGAATGCGGCCGTGACCAATGCGCGTATCTATCTGGAGATCATGCAGCAGCCGGGCGGATTCGACGAGTGGATGTGGAGGTTTGTGGATGGCAGGTCTCGCCACAACAATTTCCATAAAATGGAGGATGTGCCAGCCAATACGCCTCAATCCGATCTGATGGCCAGGGAGATGAAAAATCGCGGTTTCAAATTTGTCGGCACTACTATCTGCTACGCCTTCATGCAGGCAACAGGCATGGTGAATGACCATACCACCGACTGTTTTCGTTACCGGGAGATCGTGGATTTTAAGTTCCCGTCGGGGCAGTAACCCCTCACCCTAACCCTCTCCCTCAGGGAGAGGGGACTTGAGTGATTTTATTGCAGCAGGGCCTGGTGGTCGCTTCTCTGCAGTCTTGCACCAAAGGTGGAGACGATTTTTGAGGCTGCGCGGCTGGCAAGCTCGCCGGCCTGCCGGTCACTCATGCCGTGGGTGACTGCATAGAGAAAAGTGCCGGCAAACATGTCCCCGGCGCCATTGGTGTCTACGGCCTGCGTGGAAACAGCATCGATGCTGATGCGCTCCTCGCCGTTGATGATCAATGCGCCTTTACTGCCCCGCGTGATGATGAGTTTTTTCGCGATGTGGCGCAGCTCTTCGATTGCCTCATCGAGACTCTTCCTGCCGGTATAAATCTGCGCCTCCTCCTCATTGCAAAACAGGATATCGACACCGTCGCCGACTATTTCGCTGACGCCGTCACGGAAATAGGTCACCATTGAAGGGT
>DAOUQU010000217.1 GCA_030625445.1 Gammaproteobacteria bacterium | reverse complement strand
GCGATTTCGAGCTTCTCCCTGCTGCGGCGAAAATTTTCGTCTATCTTCTGTGCTGTTGCAATGGTTTGATCTTTTTCGAGCGTCAATCTCTTTAAATCTTGCGTGATGTGTTCGAGTTCCCGGCCCAGGAGCGCATTTTTTTCAGCCAGTTCCCGGATCAGGGGGTGTTTCCCGGCAGACTCCTCGATGTCTGTATGTGTTTTCTCCCGGGCTTGCTCGATATCACTCTGCCGGTGTTCAATGACTCTCTTTTCAAGCAGATTGATTGATGCGTTGATCTGTTTGAAGCTGTTTTCTGTCCGGGCCCGCTGTGCCTTGAGTAACCCCATACGCACTACATGAGTGAGCGACTCCTGATTGAGCATCTCGATTTCACTGTTGAGGGCTGCAGACCTGGCCGCAAGATTCCATTGCCTGGCTTCAGTCAGCAGTGGAAGTTGTTCCGTTGGAGTGGGGTATTTCATGTCATCTCTGACATCATCCAGACGTTGGGTTGCTGTAGTGAGTTGCTGTCGCAGAGTGTCCGGGCGTTGTTTCTGGGATTTCAGTTGCTGATCCAGCCTGGAAAGCGTGTTATGTGCTGTAGAAAGAATAGATTTCTGTGTTAATAGAAGCTGTTCGATTTCGTCTGTGGATGCATCATCCGGCAGCTCCGGGAGCGCTGAGACATCCTTGTTATACTGCTCCTGAAGTTCATCCATGATGGCCTTGATTTTTGCAGGAGCTTGTTCCCTGCTGTGAATGAAAGCAGTGGTTGCTTCATTCCGGGAGAGCACTTTTTTCTGCTGCTCAAGAGTCGACTTGTAGAGCTCTATCAAACTCTCCTTTGTCGCTTTCTCCAGCTGCGTCGACTCTTCCGCCGCCTTGATGGCGTTGTTGATGCGCTCTTCGGAAACAAGAGTGTCAGTGTCGAGCTGTGAAGCGGCTGTTTCAGCGACTGAGTTGTTTACGACCGCAACAAGCAGCAGTGCAAGTGTCAGTTGATACAGGGAGATCACTATTTTCATCGGCTCTCTTTTTCAGGCAGACGGGGGAATCGTCAATGATTAATCATCGGATATTGCGTATCAATAATGCTTAGGAGGTGTCCAAAAATAAATTACCGATCCTGCTTGCACTGTTGTCCGTCTTCAGCGTTGCAGCAAAAGTTACATAACCCTGCTATGCGCCTCTTGCTGCGCCTTGAATACGAACAACATTTCTGCGCGATATTGGCAACTTATTTCTGGACAACTCCTTATTGAGAAGAATATAGGTATCAGAGGTGGAATGGAAGCTACGTGTATGTTCATAAGGTTGACAGCAGGCTCTGTTGCTGGTGACAATAACAAGTTTGAATGTTCTTGAACAACAGAGGTATTGGCCTGATGAGCGAAAAAATCCTGAAACAGGTTCTGAAGGAGATGGGACTGAATAAACTGGATGCCATTTACTGGAACTTGTCGACTCCGGCATTGATCGAAGCCTCGGTGCGCCGCCGTGAGGCACATCTGGCTCATCATGGAGCCCTGGTCGTCAGAACAGGCGCTTACACGGGCAGAGCGGCCAACGACAAATTTATTGTCGATGAACCAAGCAGCAGGGATAAAATCTGGTGGGGCGAGGTCAACCAATCCATTTCCGAGGAGAGGTTCGACACGCTCTATCAACGCGCCTGTACATTTCTGGAGGGAGAGGAAATCTTTGTACAGGACTGCCTTGCCGGAGCCGATCCCAAGCATGAAATGGCGGTGCGTATTATTACGCAGAAGGCCTGGCATAACCTGTTTGCAAGAAATATGTTCTTGCGGCCGGCAAATTTCGACCGCGATATCGAGGCAAACGAACCGCAGTTCACCGTCCTCCATGTGCCGGAATTTCACGCAACTCCAGAGACGGACGGCACCAATTCGGAAGCGTTCATCATGATTCATTTCGGCAGGCGAGTGGTTCTGATCGGCGGGACCAGCTATGGCGGTGAAATCAAGAAGTCAATTTTCACGGTCATGAATTACCTGTTGCCGCAAAAGGGGGTCATGGCGATGCATGCATCCGCCAATATGGGCGCTAGAGATGATGTGGCGATCTTTTTTGGCCTTTCCGGAACTGGCAAAACAACGCTTTCCGCAGATCCGGAGCGCAAACTGATCGGCGATGATGAAACCGGTTGGGATGATGACGGGGTGTTTAATTTCGAAGGCGGCTGCTATGCCAAGGTGATACGACTCTCTCAGGAGAGAGAGCCGGAGATCTATGAGACCACCCGTCGTTTTGGAACCATTCTCGAGAACGTGCATCTCGACATCGATACGCGACACCTGGATCTTGATGACGAGCGCTACACGGAAAACACCCGCGCCGCCTATCCTGTTACGCATATACCCAATGCCATCTACCCCGGTATTGGTGGACATCCCACGCAAATCATCATGCTCACGGCGGATGCCTTCGGCGTGTTGCCGCCGATCTCCAGGCTGACCAAGGAGCAGGCGATGTATCACTTTATCTCGGGCTATACGGCGAAGGTGGCAGGCACAGAGGCGGGAATCACCGAACCCACGCCAACCTTCAGCGCCTGTTTCGGTGCTCCTTTCATGGCGCTTCATCCGGCTGTCTATGCAGAGCTGCTGGGCAAACATATCCAGCATGATCATGTTCACTGCTGGCTGATCAATACCGGCTGGACCGGCGGCAGCTATGGAACCGGCGAACGCATTCATCTGCCGCATACCCGCGCAATGCTGAATGCTGCGATGAACGGCGAGTTGGATGATGTTCCGCTGCATACAGACCCGATTTTTCATCTCCAGGTTCCCGAATCCTGCCCCGGTGTTCCAACAGAGATGCTGCAGCCGGTCAATACCTGGGCTGATCAGCAGGCTTATGAGACGACAGCCCGCAAACTGGCCGCGGCATTTCGTGAGAATTTTGAAAAATTTGCCGGCATGGTCTCCCCTGAAGTGCGGGACTCCGGTCCGGGGATTGATTGATTTACCCCTCACCCTCTCCCGGTGGGAGAGGGAGCCCATCATCCGGTCAATCCCGTTTAGTCGTGAAGCCGGGAAATCAGGATGTTTTCCATGAAAAAAATCCGTTATAATGCGCGGTTACGGGGCGTAAAAGGAGGCATTGTTCTTTGCACTCCCTGAAAGCCTGTTCCTTTGAGCTTTTGCAAAACTCGTAAATAGTGAGTTTTGTCATCTCGAACGAATGTGAGAGATCTTGTTTATCAATAAATCAGGATTTCTCCTTTCAGTCGAAATGACAGCTATTGAGAGTTTTGCAAGAGGTTCCTCTGGTTTGATTTTATCAAGTGTCCTCTCGTATGGGTCACCACTGAGGTTTTTAGAATGCCGCAAATTACGCTTCCTGACGGTTCATCCCGCGATTTTGATCACCCTGTCACTGTTTTTGATGTTGCGGCATCGATTGGTCCCGGTCTTGCGAAAG
>DAOUQU010000467.1 GCA_030625445.1 Gammaproteobacteria bacterium | reverse complement strand
TGCAAATTCAAATTTCACTGATCCATCAGCGGCTTTGCATCAGATTGAGTAACATCTCAATAACTCCGTGTATGTGAGTAAAATGCTATCGCATTTCTATCGTGGTCAGACGACCACTCCTACATCTGGTGCGACATAGATTGTGTAGGAGCGGTCTTCTGACCGCGATCACGCACGGTGTTATTGAGAAGTCACCAGATTGACGGCTGCTGACTGGACTTTTGCCAATCGCTGAACTATGTTTTATACAGCACTTGCAATTTTTCCGGCAGTAATTTGTGGGCAGCGCTTTAACAGGTGAAGCTCAGATGCTAATGGTAATGCCTTTGTCAATATTCAACTCGTCTTCATGGAGATCATCATGTCAGATAATCAATATATCGTACTCAGGGCGCAGGATAATTTTGTTCCCACCTTTGATAACCTGGGAGCATCACGTGGATCTGCCGGAGTTCCCTCGACTGCAGGCCCGGTTGAAGAGATAGAGATCAGTGAAGTCAGTCTGAACAAGCGGGAGATGGGGGATTTGCGAAGGGATCCGAGGACCAGGGCCATTGCTCCGCCGATGCCGCTGAAACTGATCGAACCGGAGGTCTCTGCCGACAGCAATGCGGCTGTTGCAGGCTCCACTACCTGGGGTGTTGATGCGGTGGGTGCACTCAATAGTGCCTACGACGGCAGCGGCGTTTCCGTGGCGGTGCTCGATACCGGCATCGATCTGTCGCACCCTGCTTTTGCCGGTGCGGCTATTACGCGCAAAAATTTTACCGCTGAAGGTGATGATGATATTCACGGTCATGGTACGCACTGTGCAGGCACCATTTTCGGGCAGGATGTCAACGGCGTCCGCATCGGTGTCGCCATGGGTGTATCCCATGCGTTGATTGGCAAGGTGCTTGGCGAGGGGCAGGGGACGTCCGCCAACCTGGCAAATGCCATCAACTGGGCGGTGGAAAACGGCGCCAATGTCATCTCCATGTCGCTGGGCATCGATTTTCCGGGGTTTGTC
>DAOUQU010000292.1 GCA_030625445.1 Gammaproteobacteria bacterium | reverse complement strand
ACCAGTGAAATGTCGTCACTGGAAAAAGTTGCGCCGGGCGTCATCGAACGTAAATCTGTTGACCAGCCGGTGCAGACGGGCATCAAGGCGATCGATGCGATGGTGCCGATCGGACGTGGTCAGCGCGAGTTGATCATCGGTGACCGCCAGACAGGAAAAACCGCGCTCGCGATCGATGCGATCATCAACCAGAAGGATGCCGGCGTAAAGTGTATCTACGTGGCGATTGGCCAGAAAGCCTCCTCTATTGCCCAGGTGATGCGCAAGCTGGATGAGCATGGCGCCCTGGAAAACACCATTATTGTTGCCGCATCTGCGGGAGACTCGCCGGCGATGCAGTTCCTGGCCCCCTATGCCGGTTGCTCGCTTGGCGAGTATTTTCGTGATCGTGGTGAAGATGCGCTGATCATCTATGATGACCTCACCAAGCAGGCATGGGCCTATCGTCAGGTCTCCCTGCTGCTGCGTCGGCCACCGGGACGGGAAGCCTATCCGGGCGATGTCTTCTATCTGCACTCCCGTCTTCTTGAGCGTGCTGCACGGGTCAATGAAGCCTTCGTGGAAAAACATACCAATGGCAAAGTGACCGGCAAGACAGGCTCTTTGACGGCATTGCCGATCATTGAAACCCAGGCGGGCGATGTCTCGGCATTTGTACCGACCAACGTTATCTCCATCACCGATGGTCAGATCTTTCTCGAGACGGATCTGTTTAACGCCGGTATCCGGCCTGCCATCAATGCCGGCCTGTCTGTATCCCGGGTTGGCGGCGCCGCGCAGACAAAAATCATCAAAAAGCTTGGCGGTGGAATTCGTTTGGCGCTGGCGCAGTATCGTGAGCTGGCGGCATTCTCACAGTTTGCCTCCGACCTCGATGATGCCACCAGAAAGCAGCTGGAGCGTGGCAAACGCGTCACGGAGTTGATGAAGCAGGGGCAATATCAGCCGATGTCCGTTGCAGAGATGGCGGCATCACTGTTTGCTGCAAATGAAGGCTATCTGGATGATGTCGATACCGACAAGGTGGTGGATTTTGAACATGCGCTGATCGGCTATCTCAAGAGCGATCAACAAGAGCTCATGGATAAAATCAACAGCGAGGCGGATTACAATGACGAGACTGAAAATGCGCTGCACGATGCGCTGAAGTCATTCAAGGAAAACCACGCCTGGTAGGGAGTGGCGGAGATAGAGCATGGCTGTCGGAAAAGAGATACGCACGCAGATTGCATCGATCACCAGTACGCGCAAGATTACCAGCGCGATGGAGATGGTCGCCGCATCCAAGATGCGCAAGGCGCAGGATCGTATGGGGCGTGCACGGCCCTATGCCGACAAGATGCGTCAGGTGATTTCACATCTCTCCCAGGCGCATCCGGAATACAGGCACCATTACACCATCGATCGCGAGATCAAAAGCATCGGCTATATCATCATCTCGTCGGATCGAGGGCTTTGCGGCGGCCTCAACAGCAACCTGTTTCGCAAGCTCATTGCCGAGGTCAGGGAGCAGCGTGACAAAGGCGTTGAAGTCTCCTTCTGCACCATTGGAACAAAGGCGCAGGCGTTTTTTGCGCGTTTTGGTGGAGACATTCTGGGCCAGGCAGTCCATCTTGGTGATGAAGCAAAACTGGAAGACCTGATTGGTACGGTCAAAGTGATGCTGGACGCCTTTGATGACGGCGGACTGGATCGCATCGACGTGGCGTACAACACATTTATCAACTCTATGACGCAGGAGCCGACTATCGAGCAACTGGTGCCGATTGCCCGCGCCGAGCATGAAGAGTTAACGCATCACTGGGATTATATCTATGAACCGGATGCCAAGGATGTACTCGACAGTTTGCTGAGCCGTTACGTGGAAGCCCTGGTCTACCATTCAGTGATTGAAAATGCAGCCTGCGAACAGTCGGCGCGCATGGTCGCCATGAAAGCCGCGACAGACAACGCCGGAGACCTGATTGACGAATTGCAGTTGATCTATAACAAGGCGCGCCAGGCGGCGATCACCCAGGAGATCTCCGAAATCGTCAGCGGCGCTGCTGCAGTCTGATAAACGGGTTCTACGCAGAGACAAACAAAATACGGGACTATAGGAAATTACCGAAGAGTTGAGTAAATTCTCAATAATTCCGTGCATGCAAAAAAGTACGTAGGATGTGCTGAGCTTGCGAAGCGCATCTGTCGAGTGAATTCACGATCGATGCGCTTCGTCCCTCAGCACATCCTACACAGCCACAAATAATACACGGTCTAAATTGATGAACAGAAAATTGAATATCAAGAGGAACCAGCAATGAGTTCGGGTAAAGTGGTCGACATCATCGGCGCAGTGGTGGACGTAGAGTTCCCACGCGACGCACTGCCTCATATCTATGAGGCTCTCAACATAGAATCCGAAGGACTGCTACTCGAAGTGCAGCAGCAGTTGGGTGATGGCGTCGTACGCACTATCGCCATGGGATCAACTGACGGCCTCAAGCGCGGAG
>DAOUQU010000325.1 GCA_030625445.1 Gammaproteobacteria bacterium | reverse complement strand
TCGGCGCAATCCCTGCGTGGCCTGGGCGCCACTGTATGGATCACTGAAATCGATCCCATCTGCGCCCTGCAGGCGGCAATGGAAGGTTATCGCGTGGTTACCATGGACGATGCCTGTGACCAGGCGGATATCTTCGTCACCGCCACCGGCAACTTCCATGTCATCAACCATGAACACATGAAAAAGATGAAAGACCAGGCAATCGTCTGCAATATCGGTCACTTCGACAACGAGATCGATGTCGCCAGCCTCGAGGAGTATCAGTGGGAGGAGATCAAACCGCAGGTCGACCACATCATCTTCCCCGATGGCAAACGCATTATCCTGCTCGCACAGGGACGCCTGGTGAACCTCGGCTGTGCAACAGGCCATCCAAGCTTCGTCATGTCCAACTCCTTCACCAACCAGGTACTGGCGCAGATCGAGCTGTGGACCAAAAGCGACGACTATAAGAAGTCCGTCTATGTACTGCCGAAGCATCTGGATGAAGAGGTGGCGCGTCTGCATCTGGAAAAGATAGGCGTCAACCTGACCACCCTCACAGACTACCAGGCCAACTATATTGGTGTGGATGTCACCGGCCCTTATAAGCCGGAGCACTACCGCTACTAAAATCCTATCCCCTCTCCCTCCGTGAGACGCCTACATGGATGTAGGTGGTAGAGCAACGCAGGAGCAGTTTGCCGAGGGTTAGGGTGAAGGATAAAAGATAATTAACCACAGATAAACACGGATGCACACAGATAGTACGACATCTATTCATCTGTGTTTATCTGTGTTCATCTGTGGTAAATAAAAGGCCGTGTCAAAAACGGAGAACAACCATGAAATCACAACAACAGTTTGAAAAAACATTCAGTGTCGAGCTCTTTCCACCGCGTACTGAACAGGGCTTTGAAAAACTGACGGCGACCATCGCGGAGCTTTCAACACTCAAACCGCTCTACTTTTCGGTCACCTACGGGGCCGGCGGTTCAACCCAGGAGCGCACCTTTCAAACCATCGACTGGCTGCGTGAGCAGGGAATTGAGACAGCTCCCCACATCTCCTGCATCGGCTCGCACAAGGCAGAGATCGACGAGATCCTGGAGCGTTATCAACAGCAGGGCATCAGCCGCCTGGTTGCCTTGCGCGGCGACCTCCCATCCGGCGCCGGCCTCGGTGAACTCGATGAGCTGCGCTACGCCAACGAACTGGTGGAGCATATCCGCGAAACCACAGGAGATCACTTCCATATCGAAGTCGCTGCCTATCCGGAGTACCATCCCCAGGCGGCGAACCCGGCAACTGACCTGGAAAATTTCAAACGCAAGGTCGATGCCGGAGCAAATGCAGCGATCACCCAGTACTTCTATAATGCCGACGCCTATCTCTTCTTTGTCGATGCCTGTGAAAAGTCCGGCATCGACCTGCCCATCGTTCCCGGCATCATGCCAATCACGAATATCACCCAGCTGGCGCGTTTTTCAGATGGCTGCGGCGCGGAGATCCCCCGCTGGATACGCAAGCGCCTGGAAGCCTATGTCGATGACCTTGACAGCCTGCGCGCCTTTGGTGAAGAGGTGGTCACATCCATGTGCCAGCGTCTGCTCGACGAGGGCGTTCCGGGACTGCACTTCTACTCGATGAACCAGGTCGCTCCGACGATGCGTTTGTGGAAAAACCTGAATATCTCCTGATCGCTTTCGTGGTCAGATGAGCACTCCTACGGTATGTGCAAATTCCAGACGTAGGAGCGGTCATCTGACCGCGATATGCTTCTATTGAAAAACTCTGATGAAGTACAACCGTATCTACCAGGATATCCCTCTTCAGTGCGACACTGAGATAACACTCGATGCCAACGCGACGCACCACCTCACAAGAGTCCTGCGCTGTCGTATCGATGACCGCATCGAGCTCTTCAATGGCGACGGTCACTCCTACACTGCGGTCATCCAGGAGATCTCAAAACGGCAGACAGCCGTCAGGATTATCACTCAATCTATTTTCGAAGCCGACCCACCACTCGGCATCCATCTCGGCCTGCCACTGTCGAAAGGACAACGCATGGATTTTGCCATGCAGAAGGCGGTGGAGCTGGGCGTTTCTGTCATCACACCACTGATAACAGAACACACTGCGGTCAAACTCCCTGAGAAGCGTCTGCAGCAGAAGCAGCAGCACTGGCGGCAGGTAATTATCTCAGCCTGTGAACAGAGCGGCCGCTGTCGATTGCCGCTGCTGCATCCGACTGCCACGCTTGAAGTGTGGGCGCAGCAGCAGATCCGCTACGGGATTGTTCT
>DAOUQU010000240.1 GCA_030625445.1 Gammaproteobacteria bacterium | reverse complement strand
CAGTCGAGTTTTCCAAGAATCAGGCAGTCATTGGCGAGCCGCGCATCCAGTTCAAAGCCGCCTGAGTCTGCACCCGCATCAGGCATTGTAATGACTCTCGACATAGTCATTCAAAAGCGTCATGAACTCCTGCGCGATATTGTCGCCTTTGAGGGTGGTAAATTTTCTACCATCGACAAACACTGGAGCCGCCGGGCTCTCACCGGTTCCGGGAAGACTGATGCCGATGTTGGCCTGTTTGGATTCCCCGGGCCCGTTGACGATACAGCCCATCACGGCAACACTCATGTTTTCGACGCCGGGATGCTGTTGTTTCCATACCGGCATGCGCTCACGCAGGTACTCCTCGATCTCTTTTGCCAGCTCCTGAAAATAGGTGCTGGTGGTGCGTCCGCAGCCAGGGCAGGCAATAACCGTCGGGGTGAAAGAACGCAGACCAAGCGACTGCAGAATCTGCTGCGCGACCTCAACCTCTTTGGTGCGCGGCTCTCCCGGCTCAGGCGTCAGGGAGACACGGATAGTGTCGCCTATGCCCTGCTGCAGCAGAATCGCAAGCGCCGCCGTGGATGCCACGATGCCGCGCGAACCCATGCCCGCCTCGGTCAGACCAAGATGCAGCGCATAATCACACTGCTTCGCCAGCTGCTGATAAACTCTGATGAGATCCTGTACGCCGCTCATCTTGCAGGAGATGATGATTTTTTCAGCAGCAAGTCCGATCTGCTCAGCACGTGCGGCGCTCTCCAGGGCAGAGACAACCATGATTTCATGCATCATCTCTTCGCTCTCTTTAGGAGAAGCTGACTGCGCATTTTCATCCATCATGCGCGCCACCAGCTGCTTGTCGAGGCTTCCCCAGTTGACGCCGATGCGCACCGCCTTGTCATATTTGCAGGCCAGCTCGATCATGGTTGCAAACTGCGCATCCTTTTTCTCACCGCTGCCGACATTGCCGGGGTTGATGCGGTATTTGGCCAATGCCTGCGCGCATTCCGGGTAGTCGCTCAACAGGCGGTGGCCATTGAAGTGAAAATCACCGATCAGCGGAACCGTACAGTTGATTTTTTCGAGTCCATCACGAATCAGCGGCACCGCCCTCGCCGCTTCCTCAGTATTGACCGTGATACGCACCAGTTCGGATCCGGCCTGCGCCAGTTCGGCGACCTGCTTTATGGTCGCTGGAATATCTTCAGTCGCCGTATTGGTCATCGACTGCACCACGACAGGGGCGTTGCCGCCAACAATGACGCCATCAATATTGACTGCTGTTGTTTTCACGAGCCTCTCCTCCAGGTGGTTCCCTCAGCGCTGTCTTCGAGAACCACTCCCTGTGACTGCAGTTCATCACGAATTCGGTCTGCTTCAGCCCAGTTTTTGTCCGCCTTGACATCACTGCGCCGTTGTATCAGCGAGTCGATCTCAGCGTCGCTGAGACCTGAGCCATCACTGCCTTTCAGGTAATCCTCGGCATGCTGCTGCAGAATCCCAAGGATGCCGCCGAGCTGTTTCAGCTGTGCTCCCAGGGTAGCTGCCTGCTGCAGATCATCCTTTCTCACCCGATTGATCTCCCGCGCCAGATCAAACATCGCCGCCAGCGCAACCGGGGTATTGAAGTCATCATCCATGGCAGCCATGAATGCTTCTGTATAACTTTCACCTCCGCCAGGCTGCGCCTCGGGAAGATCACGCAACGCCGTGTAAAAACGCGTCAGAGCGCTGCGAGCATTAATCAGATGCTCCTCATCATAATTGAGCGGGCTGCGATACTGACTGGTGAGAATGAAATAGCGCACCTCCTCGGCACGGTATTTCTCCAGAATCTCACGCACCGTGAAGAAGTTGTTCAACGACTTGGACATCTTCTCGTCATTAATGCGTACAAAACCGTTGTGCATCCAGTAGTTGACGAACTGTTCACCGGTCGCGCCTTCCGACTGGGCAATCTCATTCTCATGATGCGGGAATGTCAGGTCGGCGCCGCCGCCGTGGATATCAAAATGATTCCCCAGCACGTCCGTCGACATGGCAGAGCACTCGATATGCCACCCCGGCCGTCCCTTGCCCCAGGGCGAATCCCATGAAGGTTCACCCGGCTTGGCACTTTTCCACAAGGCAAAATCCATGGGGTCACGCTTGGCGTCATCCGGCTCGACCCGAGCGCCGGCGCGCAGATCCTCGATGGATTTACCGGAGAGTTTGCCATAACCGTCGAAACTGGCGACTGCGTAGTAAACATCGCCATTCACTGCCGCATAGGCGTGATCGTTTTTGATCAGCGTTTCGATCATGGCGATGATCTTCTCCATGAAATCCGTTGCGCGCGGCTCGGATGTCGGCGGCAGGATTTCCAGTGCATCTGAATCCTCATGCATGGCGTCGATGAATCGCTGTGTCAGCTTCATGAACGGCTCGCCGTTTTCATTGGCGCGATTGATGATCTTGTCATCGATATCCGTAATATTACGCACATAGTCGACCTCGTAGCCACGCTGCTGCAGGTAACGATAGACGACATCGAAAACCACCATCACCCTGGCATGCCCAAGATGGCAGAGATCATAGACCGTCATGCCGCACACATACATGCGCACCTTGCCGGGATCAATGGATTTGAACTCCTCTTTTTTGCGTGTGAGGTCGTTGTAGATTCGAAGCATGTAAAGACTCGATAAGATTTCCGGAAAAATAATTACTCTGGGCAAGGCATCAAAGCTTTCTTTATCTCTCGCAAAGCCGCAAAGACGCAAAGGGTTTTTCTTGGCGAGCTTTGCGGCTTTGCGAGAGTCATGATTGAAAATTGACCTGCTTGCAAAGATAGTTGAGTACTCAAGGGTTATTGAGATGTTATATCTCAGCCGTATAGTGTATTATTTTCGCGATAATTTTTCAGGAGAAGATTCATGAAACATCTAATATTGTCATTTTTACTGATCTCATTCACTGCATTTGCCAGTGCAGAGTCTCAACCGGAGAGTGATTCAGCAACGGCTAAAGAACCAGGCAAAGCATCAGATCCGGTGCAAATCGTGATCTCCACCAGCAAGGGGGATATCAAACTGGAGCTCTATGCGGATAAAGCCCCGAAAACTGTCGAAAATTTTCTCAAATATGTCGATGAAGGTTTCTACGA
>DAOUQU010000397.1 GCA_030625445.1 Gammaproteobacteria bacterium | reverse complement strand
GAGCGGTCTTCTGACCGCGAGAAGCAGAATCTACTTCAAAATCTGATGCGGCAGCCATGTCGCCAGTTGCGGCCATAGCGCCAGCATTCCCAGCATCAACAGCTGAATCATAATGAACGGAATCACACCGCGATAGATCATCCCTGTCGTCACTTCCGGTGGCGCGACTCCACGCAGATAGAAGAGCGCGAAACCAAACGGCGGGGTCAGAAACGAGGTCTGCAGATTCAGCGCGATCATCACGCCCAGCCAGATGGGATCGAGCCCCATTGCCAGCAGGATCGGACCGACGATAGGAACCACCACGAAAGTAATCTCGATAAAATCGAGAATAAAACCCAGCAGAAACATCACCAGCATGACGATGATCACAGCACCGGCGACGCCCCCCGGCAACTCCTTGAGAAACTCCTCGATCAGCACATCACCGCCAAAACCACGAAACACCAGTGAGAAGAGCGAAGCGCCAATGAGGATCATGAACACCATGCTGGTCACTTTGGTCGTCTCCAGCGTCACCTCCCGCAGGGTCTCTCGATTGAGCTTGTGCCGCGTTGCCGCCAGCAGCATGGCGCCGATAGCTCCAACGGAGGCAGCTTCGGTCGGCGTGGCGAAACCTCCCAGGATCGAGCCCAGTACGGCGACAATCAGCAGCAGCGGAGGAAACAGCGCTTTGGCGACAGCAAACCAGCCGTTGCCACCCTCCCCACTCTCCTGTTCAGGGATTGCAGGCACGCGCTGCGAACGCACCATCCCCAGCACCAACAGATAGAGGATATAGAGGAGTACCAGCAGCAGACCGGGGATCAGTGCGCCAACGAACAGATCGCCAACTGACAGCGTCTCCGGCGACCAGACTCCCATATCCAGCTGCGCCTGCTGGTAGGCCGAAGAGAGCACATCACCGAGCAGTACCAGAATAATCGATGGCGGAATAATCTGCCCGAGGGTTCCCGAGGCGCAGATAATGCCTGTCGCAACTGCAGGGTCATAGTTGCGGCGCAGCATCGTCGGCAGCGACAGCAACCCCATGGTGACAACCGTGGCGCCGACGATGCCAGTGCTGGCGGCAAGCAGCATACCGACAAGCGTTACCGAAATTCCCAGCCCGCCATGTAACTTGCCGAACAGCGCCGCCATGGTATCGAGCAGATTCTCTGCAATTTTAGAGCGCTCCAGCATCACGCCCATGAAGACAAACAGCGGTACGGCGATCAGCGTCTCATTGGTCATGATGCCGTAGAGCCGGTTCGGCAGCGCAGCCAGAAAAGCGCTGTCGAAATAACCGCCAAGGCTACCCGCAAAGGCAAACAGCAAGGCTGTTCCACCCAGAGCAAAAGCCACCGGGTAGCCCAGCAGCAACACCACACAGACAGCGATAAAAAGCCACAGCGGCAGCAATTCAGCCATCGCGTCTACGCACCACCGCGAGAGATTGCAACAGCATCACCACGGCCTGGACCAGCAGCAGTAACGGCAGCAACAGCATCAATGTCTTGAGAAGATAGACCAGCGGCAGCCCACCAGCCTCACGCGAGCCTTCGAGCACGCTCCAGGATTGAAAAACATAATCCCAGCTCGACCAGAGGATGAACAGCGCAACAGGGATCAACAGAAACAGCGTGCCGAAGAGATCAACGATTGCCTGGCCACGCCGGCTGAATTTTCGGTAGAAGATATCGACCCGGACATGCCCCTGATGCTTCAGCGTATAGGAGATGCCAAGCATAAA
>DAOUQU010000459.1 GCA_030625445.1 Gammaproteobacteria bacterium | reverse complement strand
TTTGAGCCTCCCGAAGCTCTTTCGATTGAGGAGCCGGTAGCACTTGATCCTCTGGAACTTGTAACAGTCCTGATACGCAACGGAGAAAATCGCCAGGCGCAGGAGATTCTGATGCAGGCAATTGAAGCGGATCCGGCACGCATGGAGCTGCGTATGCAGTTGATGGAGTTGCTCCACGCGGCGAAAGAGCGTCGTGCATTTGAAGCAGAAATGAACCAGCTGGAGCAAAGCGGGTTTGACATCGATCCCGGAGAGTGGCGGAAAATCGAAGGTATGCATGCTGATCTGCTTCCGGCGGAAATCGAATCACCGGCTGTCGTGAAGCAGAAGCACTCTGAAGCAGAGATCATTGGTCTCGATATTGGCGCAGCCGAAGAGAGCAGTGACGGGGAAGTGGCTGAGAGTGGCAAGCAGTCCGATACCGATCTTGAAGAGGCGCTGCGGGCTTTTGAGATGGTGCTCGAAGATAAAAAATCGGATGATATGTTCCCGGATGCGGGCGTTGTTCCGGATGACGCTGCATCAATACAGAACAACCCTGTCACCGGTGTGATGACGGGCGCAAATATTGTTGAAGATCTGGAACTGGAGGAAGATCTTGTAGTCGATGAGAGCGCTGAAACTGATCGGGAGGTAGATGTCATCACACTCGATGACTCATTCGGCATCGATTCACACATCAACGATGATTTTGACAATATTTCTACAGGGAGTGCCGATCAGGGTGTGGTAGAGAGTGATGTTCTCTCCCCCCATAAGGGAGATACGCTGCCGATTGCAGAGTCTGAAGAGCTCTCTGTCAGCTCGTTTGATACAGATCCATCGACTTTGAAGCAGGCGGAGTTGGATGCAAAAATTGACCTGGCTGCTGCGTTTGCCGACATGGGTGATGTGGATGGCGCAAAGGATATTCTTGACGAAGTCATGTCTGAAGGGACTGCTCATCAGCAGCGGGCCGCTCAGGAAATGCTGAAAAAATACCTCTGATTCACTGCCTTTGACTCATGCGTATCGCTCTTGGTATTGAATATAATGGCGCTGGATTTCACGGCTGGCAGATGCAGCAGCCGGGTATCAGGAGTGTCCAGCTCGTGGTGGAGCAGGCGATTGCAAAAGTTGCCGATCATGCCGTGCGCGTTCACTGCGCAGGGCGCACGGATACCGGTGTGCATGCGCTGGAACAGATCATTCAT
>DAOUQU010000352.1 GCA_030625445.1 Gammaproteobacteria bacterium | reverse complement strand
GATGAGGCATTTATTAAAGTACCAATCTCGCTTGTCTTTTTGTCCGTGCTTTTCGCCGCCACTCTGGTTACATAGTTCACTATGCGCCCGACGTGGCAACAAAAACCACAAACAAAAATTCTGCACATATTGGCACTTTAATTTCTGCCTGATCCCTTATCATATTGAATAAAGCCGACTATCGTACCAATTGATGTGGTTTTTGTCTCTATCCACAGCCATTTTTATCCAGGCGGGGTGGATCAATCACCATAAACGGGTAAATATTTTTTGAAAAACAACGAGCAACTTTGCTGGATTGTTCTATACTTCAGCAAGAGTCACCTGCGGTTGCTGTTGTCTCTATCATCAAACTGGAAAGGATTTTCCATAAATGTGAGCCTCTGACAGGGTTCACATGAAGCATCACTGAACGGAGTCTCATCGATGCAATTCAAACCCTGCTGTTTTCCAAACTCCATACGACAAACTGGCTCCTCGCTGCTTGAAGTACTGGTGACCGTGGTGATTCTGTCAATCGGCCTGCTCGGTTATGCCGGGATGCAGGTAAGCAGTATGCGCTCAACCGAGACGGGACGCATGCGTTCTGAAGTGATTGCCCTCGCCAATGATATCTCCGATCGTCTAAAGGCAAATCAGCAGCAGGCAGATGCCGGAGCATATAACGGCAGCTTGTCTGAGACCCCTTCCCCGCCAGACTGCAACTCGAACGCCTGCACATCACAGCAGATGAGAAAACAGGATCTGTCGAGCTGGTATGAGCGGCTCTCAACCCTGCCTGACGGCAAGGGCAAAATCACAACAACCGCACTCACTATCGATGGCATCGATTCGACCCTGATGACTATCTCCCTGTGCTGGAATGAGGGACGCATTGTAGTGCCGAATAGCAGCTGCCCACCTCAATCCGATAATGCATTGCAGCTTTTTCAACTCAGGGTGCTGCTGTAATGGCGAATGATCTGAAATCACACACAAGTGAGCAGCGGGGTCTGACACTGATCGAGATGATGATCGCACTGGTTATCGGCTCCATACTGATCGCCGGTGCAGGAAAGATCTTCATCAGCAGTAAAAGGAACCTCGGGGCCCAGTTAAACCTTCAGCAGATTCAGGAGAATGCACGCTACGCGCTCGATCTGATCGGCCGTGATTTACGACGCTCCGGTTATTTTGGAGGCCTGAATAATATCACCGCTATCGAGGGCACATCCGCTCCACTGGAAGCGGATGGAAAGTGTCCGATCAGCAATGCATGGGGACGCATGCTTGCCCGCCCGGTGTTTGGACTCAATGATACGAATGGTGAATATGCGTGCATCCCTGACAGCGATTATCTACGCGGTGACATAATCGTGACACGCTATGCAAATCCTCTCACGGAGAGCGGATCATTGTCGGACAAGCAGTTGTATCTGCGCTCAAACTCCTCCGCAGGAGCTCTGTTCACTGGTTCCGAAAGTGACAGCAATCAGATTACAGAGCCCTCTTTCGTGCAGAAAATCATCGCACGCGCTTACTATATTCGACCATCGACCACTCTCTGTCCTGACGGAAGCAAGCCTCCGGCTCTGTGGCGTGAAACCCTTGATAGCAACGGCCACCCTGTCGCTGAAGAGCTGGTGACAGGAGTCGAGCAGCTGCAACTTCAGTATGGTGTCGCCGACTTCAATCCTGATGATGATATGGATAGCGATAAAATTTCCTATCGATACCTGGATGCAAATGATGTGGCTCAATCTGAATGGAATGCACCATTTGATTCTGCATCAGAGTGGAGAGAATGGGTAGTGTTGACCTCGAACAGCGCTGCTCACTCCGCGGTAATTCTTGCAAGAGTATGGCTGCTGGTGCGTGCCGCATGCGCCGAGCCGGCTGTCATCAATCGCCGAACATATGCCATGGGCAGTCATCACTACGCCGTTGACGACCATGTTCGACGTCAGCTGTACTCCACCACGGTGCTCCTGAGGAATTGAAGCAGATGAGAGATTCACACTGCCGTTGCTATCAAGATCAACTGGGGGCGGCGCTTGCCATTGCATTGATATTTTTGCTGATTATTGCACTCCTCGG
>DAOUQU010000201.1 GCA_030625445.1 Gammaproteobacteria bacterium | reverse complement strand
GCGGCGGAATATTGCTGCTCTTTTTGGTAAACATCTCTCTGTTGCACAGGCGCAGCATCGCTGGTCACTCTCCCCGGCAGTACAGGCGCATGAAACCGGAAAACTGGATCTGCAGCAGTTTGTAGCCGCATGGTGTGAGGAACTACAGCTCTACTCCTGTGAAGCGGTGAAACAGGCATTTCTGTCACTGCTGGGAGAGTTGAAGCCACATGCTGAATCGATGCTGGAAACAGTGGGTGAGCGCTTCACGCTCTCGATGCTTTCCAATATCAGTCATGCGCATATTCAGCGACTGGATGAACGTGTGGCGCTGAAACGTCAATTTTCACGCCGTTTTTTCTCCTGCGATCTTGGTAAAATGAAGCCTGCGACAGATATTTTCCAGTTGGTCGTGGGCGAACTTCAGAGTGATGCAGGGGAGATTGCCTTTTTTGACGATACAAGCATCCATGTCGATGCCGCCACTGCATCAGGTATGCATGCCTGGCGCGTCGACTCACCACAAGAGATAATGCGGATTATTCAAACAGATGAGATTTTCCTGTGAACAATCTTGAGAGTCTGGTCATCGAGCTGCAGCACAGCGGGGCGGTGGAGCTGCTGCAGAAATCTCTGACCGGACTCGAAAAAGAGAGCCTGCGTGTAGCGCCTGACGGCACCCTGTCGCAAAAGGAGCATCCTACGGCGCTGGGTTCTGCGTTGACGCATACCTGTGTCACAACCGATTACTCGGAAGCGATGTTGGAGCTGATTACACCGCCGCTGCATGGAGCCAGGAAGAGTCTTGAATCTCTCTCAGATATCCATACCTACGTCTATAAAAACCTCGGCGATGAGATCCTGTGGGCAACATCGATGCCATGCGTGCTGGCAGGCGAGACACATATTCCTATCGCCCGTTATGGTGAGTCGCACGCCGGGCGTATGAAGCATATTTACCGGGTTGGTCTGGGGCATCGTTACGGCAAGGTGATGCAGGTTATTGCCGGAGTGCATTACAACTACTCGATTACAGAGAGTTTTTGGCCGCTGTGGGAGAGTATCAAGGGAGTGACCGCTACTCGACAAGGAGAGGGGCAGCATCTGATCGACTCCAGTTACATGGCAATGGTGCGTAATCTGCAGCGTTACGGATGGATCATCCCCTATCTTTTCGGCGCCTCCCCGGCAGTGTGTAAAACATTTTTTGGCGAGCAAGGCACGAATATGCAGGAGTTTGACGAGGGGACATACTACGAACCCTATGCGACATCACTGCGCATGAGTGACATCGGCTATCAGAATCAGAAAGAGGAGAGTGTCGGCATCAAGGCCAACTACAATACCCTTGAAAGCTACATCGACTCGCTGAAGTGCGCCATCAATACCTCCTCACCGGTGTGGGAGCAGATAGGACTCAAGGATGAAGAGGGCGGCTACAGGCAGCTCAATACCAACATTCTGCAGATCGAGAATGAGTACTACAGCACCGTCAGGCCCAAGCAGTTGCTGCAGGGGATGGAGAAGCCGACCAGCGCACTCAATGCGCGCGGCATTCGTTATGTCGAACTGCGCTCACTCGATGTTAATGCCTATCAGCCACAGGGGATCGATGAAACCCAGATGCTGTTTCTGGAAGCATTTCTGCTGACCTGCATGTTTCAGGAAAGCCCTGCAATCACTCTTGGTGAGCGCCCTGAAATTGATAACAACCTGTTGCTGAGCGCACGCCGCGGCAGGGAGCCCGGGTTGAAATTGCGTCGCAATGGCGTCGATATCACGCTTAAGGTTTGGGGAGAGCAGCTGCTCTCCAGCATGGAAGCCGTCTGCTCACTTCTGGATAGTAACGAGAGTGACACACCCTATCAGACCGCACTGAAGCAGCAGCGCCGCAAGATCGAGAACGCTGAGGAGACGCCATCAGCTCTGATGCTTGCAGAGATGAATGACAATGGTGAGAGTTTCTATCATTTTGCAAGGCGCAAGTCGCTGCAGCACAACCGCTACTTTCATCAACGCAAAATCAGCAGTGAGACAGAGCAGCGTTTTATCGATGAAGGCGTCAATTCACTGCAGCGCCAGCAGCAGAAAGAGGCTGCGGATAGTGGTGAATTTGACGATTTTCTGGCGGATTACTTGACCAGTGAGTGAACGGAGCCTCACGCTGTTTCCAGTCCACAAATCAATTTATAATAATTGAATGCAGGTCGGATAAGTGACAGCGCATCCAAGGTAGATGCGCTGTCACTGACTACAAAAACCAACGATGTTATATCAGTATGTAACCATTCAGCACATGCGAGATCGTCACTGCTGCTGGGTGGATCTACCGGAAAATGCCGTAAATACATCCATGGTCGCTTCCGGCATCCTGCCTCACGCGACACTGATACATCCATGTATGACGTAGGCAGTAATATGGCATCTGCCGCACATGGATGTGCTAATGCCGTGATTGCATGGATGCAAAGGAACGGCCATGCCTCCGACGTTTCCTTTAGATCCACCCAGCAGCAGCGACTTATTAGCAAATTTGACAAGGTGCTGAATAGTTACATCAGTATTACCTCAATAACAGCCCACACAGTTTTCTATATCCCCCCAACTAATTGAGCATTCAGCCCATGCGAACGAATCTGCCCGAGTAGCTGAATTGATTTAATGCGATTTGCATCATAGTCAACAACCATCAGATGTCTTGTGCGTACATGCATACAGGCAGCCTCTACCCCCTCACCTGTAGAAATTTTCTGTTGGACAGTATGGATTTCATCATCTGTCAGTGTCTCATCGATGTGTACGATAACTACGGCATTGTGACTCATTTTTCTTTTCTCTCCTCATGTGGTTATGCCAAAGGATATATCCTTTAGTATCTCGAAAGATATACTCTCAATAGTGATGTGTAAACCTAAAACCATATTGTTTTTATTTACTGGCAGACGGCTATTGATAATTATTCTCAATATTAGAAAATCAGATTTTATCGATGTATTCGGGGTAGACATCAGGTAATAGCCACAGCCATTCAGTAAAATGCAGCAGCTGTTGTATGATGTATGCTCGCTGTACCGGATTGTCTGGGAAACCGCATCTCCACCTATCCAGATTCCTGTCATTGATCATAGAACTTGAGGAGAAGAGCATGCGTCGTCGCGTGATTCAGATATTCAGCTTACTGCTCGTTGGTGCGCTACTGAACGCCTGTGAGCAAAAACCGAAGAGTGCCCCGGAGGTCAGCGAGGCATTCTGGCAGGCTGTCATCACTGATGACAGTGATGATGTTGTTGCGTACTCAACCCTGCGGGATATCGAAGGCTACGACCGATTTGGTCGTGAGTGGCGGGATATGGCAACGTCCTGGGGAAAGATTGTCATCGATGGGGATGTCGCGCAAATTGATACAGAGGTTTCCAGACCGGCTGAGAAACCCACGGATCTCCTCTATTTTGTGACTTATCTTGTCAATACGGATGAGGGCTGGAGAGTCGACTATCAACGCACGGCTGATGCAGTCGGCGTCAGCGGCGCAGTAGTGGATTTTGTTGGCCAGTTGACATCGTTGGGGCAAAATATCCAGCGCCAGGTTGAAGCCTCCTCTGAAAGTGCTGCGAGACAAATTGCAGCCTTCGTGGGTCAACTCGAGCAGATGGCCGGGGATTATCACAATCAAATGGACAAGACCATTGACGCC
>DAOUQU010000024.1 GCA_030625445.1 Gammaproteobacteria bacterium | reverse complement strand
AGTTTGCAGTAAAAACATCAAAAAAATCGCGAATTCAAGCGAAAAAGTCTTGCAGTGGCCAATGAGTCGATTAGTCTTTTCACGACTCACGACTCACGACTCACGACTCACGACTCACGACTCACGACTCACGACTCACGACTCACGACTCACGACTCACGACTCACGACTTCACTTTTTTCCACATCGATCTCGAGCATGCGCTGTGCGATTCCCTGTGCGGTGACCACGCCACGATACTCTTCACCGTCAAAAACAAACAGGAAACTCGAGTGGAATTTCTCAAGAATCGCCATCGCCTTGATGATGGGCGTCTCCGATGTAATCGAGTGCAGTGGTTTGTCGACATAGGGTTCGACGGGGCTCTCCATGAGTTCCCTGACCTTGGTTTTGGCATCCTTGACACAGCTGAGCTGGTCGCCCAGCACCATGGCAAGCTCCACCATGTAGTTTGGCAGGCAGCCGTGTTGCATGACTCCGGCAAGGCTGATAAAGCCGCGTCGCTCTCCCTTGCTGTTGAGATAGGGCAGTGCCGGAACTCCTGCTTCGACGCAGATCGAGAAGACCTCCCTGACTTTCATCCCCTCCCGGGCAAAAGCAGTCGGGATCAGTATTTTCTTGAGTTTCATCGGTTCACTCCGTATTTAAACCAGAAAGCGGAAGTAGATATAGATCGTGGCGATGACGATGCTCATCAACATCATCGGAAACGCCAGCAGCATGAAAGGCACGAAACGAATCGGGTGCCCGGCCTGCTCGGCATAGCCGGCAACAATCAGGTTCGCACTGGCGCCAATGAGTGAGCCATTGCCGCCAAGGCAGGCGCCCAGCGCCAGCGACCACCACAAAGGCGCCAGATTTTCAGCGCCGCCGAAAACAGGCGCCATGCTCTTGATGACGGGAATCATGGTTGCAACGAAAGGAATGTTATCGACCAGTGCAGAAAAGATGGCGGAGATCCACAGAATCATCAATGCAGTTTTGGTCAGATCGCCGCCGGTGAAATCGAGTACAGCGTCAGCGAGTCTCTCCAGCAAACCGACTTGCTCCACGCCATGAACAAGAATAAACAGGCCGACGAAAAAAAAGATGGTGATCCACTCCACCTCGGCAAAAGATGCATGCACATCTTTCGCCTGTGACTCGGATGATCGCTTTATATTGGTCAGCAGCAACAGCAGCGCGGCGCCGAAGAGAGCGATGGTGGCCGGTTCCAGGTGCAGTTGATGGGCGAAGATAAAACCGCTGATGACAGCAGTCAGTACAAACAGTGATTGCTTCAACAGGCGCACATCGGTAATGCTGTTTCTCTCGTTGAACCCCATGATGTTTTGCCTCGCTTCATCGCTGGCATGCATCTTTCGTCCCCAAATCACCCACACCACAGCAAGTGTCATGAGCAGAATTAGCGGGATGATGGGAGCAAGGTTGAACAGGAAGTCATTGAAAGAGAAGGGTACGGCTGAACCGATCATGATGTTTGGCGGGTCGCCGATCAGGGTGGCGGCTCCGCCGATATTGGAGGAGAGGATTTCGGTAAAGAGAAAAGGGAATGGAGTGACTTTCAACTCCTGGGTGATCAGCAGTGTTACCGGCACGATCAGCAGCACCGTGGTGACGTTATCGAGCAGCGCCGAGAAGACAGCAGTCACCACAGAGAGCATCAGCAGTATTCCCCATGGATGCGCGCCAACTTTTTTCGCCGACCAGATGGCGACGAACTGGAACACGCCGGAGCGCCGGGTGATGGCGACGATCACCATCATTCCCGTCAGCAATCCGAGGGTGTTGAAATCCTCACCGCGCAGCGCTGCTTCCTGGTTCAGAACGCCAGTCATGATCATCAACATGCCGCCGAGCAGCGCCACGATTGCACGGTTGACGCGTTCCGTCATGATGACTGCATAGGTCAGCACAAACAGCGTTCCGGCAACCCACACAGGATCCCAGCCAAAAATCACATTCATCGCAGTGTCTGCATGCTCACTCACTGGAGTCGCTCCCTTCATTGTCGTTTATCACGCAGGCGCTCTTCAGGCGGGGGTCGACATCCCCGAGCTGAGCGCTGATGTGCGCCAGAATATCCCAGTAGGAGATCATGCCGACCAGGTGGGCGCCGTCGCTCTCCACCAGCACCACCGGCAGGCTGGTGGGGGCCTCGTAGAGCTTGCGGATCACCTCCATGATGGGTTCGTCCGTGCGGCACAGGATCAGGTGCTCCCGGTCAAGATAGTTTTTTACCGGTTGGTCGGCAACCTCCTGAAGAGATTCAATGACCTCTTTGAGGTTGTCCGCCAGAAAATCCAGGCTCTTCAGCGCAGGCGAAATGATGGCGGCCTTGGGCAGCAGGGCGCGCAGCAGGTTGCGCAGACCAAACAGCCCGAGGAATTTTCCGTCGCTATCCATCACCGGAAGGTTATGGATGTGTTTACCGCACATTTTTATCAGTGCGTCAGTAACCCGCTCATCGGCATGTGCAGTGACGGGATCGCGTGACATGAGTTGTTCGGCAGACAATCGGGGACTCCTTTCATTGGTAAAATAAGCGCATATTGAGAAATGATAATAGAGCAATTCTGCACAAAACTCACATATCTCCGGTATTTTTGTTGATTCAATGGGGTAAACTTATCCTGAAACAGGTCATCCCGGCGCAGGCCGGGATCCAGTGAATGACACAAATGAATGGATTCCGGCTTTCGCCGGAATGACGAAAGCATTAATTTACGAGAATTATTTTTTGATATGACCACAACACCGCAACACCAGATCAGCGACGTCAATGCCTACATGCAGCAGCTCGGGGCGCAGGCGCGCACAGCCAGCCGCGTTCTTGCTGCAGCAGCCACTGCGCAGAAGAATGGTGCGCTGAACGCCATTGCCGATGATCTTGACCACAATCGCAATACCCTGATCACCGAGAACCTCAAGGATCTCGATGCCGGCAGGGAGAAGGGGCTCTCTGATGCTCTGCTGGATCGCCTGGAACTCGACAACGAGCGCATCGACACCATGATCGAGGGGCTGCGCCAGATTGCGGCGCTTGCCGATCCTATCGGTGAAATCTTCGACATGAGCTATCGCCCCTCCGGTATTCAGGTAGGCCGCATGCGCGTGCCGCTGGGCGTCGTCGGCATTATTTATGAGTCGCGTCCGAATGTGACCGCAGATGCCGCGGCCCTGTGTCTCAAATCAGGCAATGCCACTGTACTGCGCGGTGGTTCCGAGGCATTCTTCTCGAATCAGGCGATTGCGCAATGCATTCACCATGGACTGCAGAAGGCCGGCCTGCCTGCGGAGGCGGTGCAGGTTGTCGCGACCACCGACCGCGAGGCTGTCGGCGCCATGATCACTATGCCAGAGTCTATCGATGTGATTATTCCGCGCGGCGGCAAGGGGTTGATCGAGCGCATCTCCAATGATGCCAGGGTGCCTGTGATCAAGCACCTGCATGGCATCTGCCATCTCTATATCGATGCCGACGCCGACCAGCAGAAGGCCTTTGACGTGGCGCTGAACGCCAAGACCCAGCGTTACGGCACCTGCAATACCCTTGAGACGCTGCTGGTGGCCGAAAGCATTGCCCATGAGGCGCTTCCCTCCCTGGCCGAAGCCTATATCAACAAGGGGGTTGAACTGCGCGGCTGTGACGCCACCCGAAAAATCATCAGCTGCAATGCGGCGACGGATGAGGATTGGGATACGGAGTACCTTGCGCCGATCCTCTCCATTCGCGTGGTGCCTGATGTGGATGCGGCGATGGATCATATCGCCGCACACGGCTCCGGGCATACAGAGTCCATCATTACCGAAAACTACACCACCGCACGCCGCTTTCTTGCCGAAGTCGACTCGAGTTCGGTGATGGTGAATGCTTCGACCCGCTTTGCAGATGGTTTCGAGTATGGCCTGGGAGCGGAGATCGGCATTTCGACCGACAAGTTCCATGTGCGTGGTCCTGTCGGGCTGGAGGGGCTGACCTCGGTGAAATTCATCGTGCTGGGCGACGGGCATATCCGCACTTGAGCGGGTGACGTTGGTATTGCACTACTGCATGGTAAACAACAGAGCCCCGTCATTCCGGCATGCTTTTAGCCGGAATCCATTTATCTGGAGTTATTTCTCTTAGGCGTATGATCGGCATTCTCGGCGGCACCTTTGATCCCATACACTACGGGCATCTGCGTACAGCGCTGGATGTTCAGGAAGCGCTGGAATTGGAGCGCGTTCACTTTGTACCGTTGAAGCATGCGGTACACAGGGAGCAGCCGGGTACAGCTGCCGAACTGCGGGCTTCCATGGTGCAGGCTGCCGTTGCGCAGCACCCCGCTTTTGTCATGGATGATCGTGAGTTGCACAACGACAGGCCATCCTACTCTCTCTATACACTGCAGTCATTTCGCCGCCAGATGCCGCATACTCCGCTCTGTTTTCTGCTGGGGATGGATGCTTTCCGGGATTTTCTGAACTGGCATCAACCCATGGAAATCCTCAAGCTGGCGCATCTGGTGGTGATGCACAGGCCCGGGGAAGAGTTGCAGGAGGCGCAACTGCAGCAGCTTGTCGCTGAGCGCTCTGTTGAAGATGCGGCGGCGCTGCGCCGGCAACCGGGCGGATCGATCCTGTTTCAACCCGTCACTCAGCTGGCGATTTCGGCAACCGATATCCGCCGGCGTGCGCGGCAGGGATGCAGCCTGCGTTATCTGCTGCCGGATGCGGTGATCACCATCATCGAGCAGCTGAAACTCTATCGTCCATCATGACGATCAAACTCCTTCTCCCCGGGGAGAAGGGCCCTTGTTTTCACGCAAAACATGACATTACGGCAAAAAGTTTGATTCTCGGTTATCATTAGAGCCGGAATTTCACTGGAGTATCCATGCAAGTAGAAGAGTTGAAAGAGATCGTCATCAATACCCTCGATGAGATGAAGGCGCAGGATGTCGTGACCCTGGATGTGCGCGGCAAAACCAGCATTACTGATTTTATGATCATCGCCAGCGGCAGATCGGACCGGCATGTCAAATCCATTGCCCAAACGGTCGCTTTTCAGGCCAAGCAGCGGGGAGAGCCCGCACTGGGAAGCGAGGGTGTCTCTGATGGCGAATGGGCGCTGATCGATCTCAATGGAGTGATCGTACACGTCATGCAGCCCAAGGTGCGCGACTATTATCAGCTGGAAAGGCTGTGGAAAATGGATCCGGAAGAAGCCGAAAAACGGCACAAACAGCAGCAACCGGGATAATCGGAAGAGTAGACGGAGAGCAGCATGGATCGTTTCGACCGCATCTACGATCTGCATAAAGTCCTCAGCGTCAGCCGCTATCCGGTCTCCCGTAAAAAACTGGAAGTCGAGCTGCAATGCTCCCGCGCCACGGTAAAGCGCATCATTGATTCGATGCGCATCTATCTGAATGCGCCGATCGAATATGATCAAAAACTTAATGGCTACTACTACGACCGACAGGGCGGGGAGATGTATGAACTTCCCGGAATCTGGTTCAATGCTTCGGAACTCCACGCGCTGCTCTCTGTGCAGCAGCTGCTGACGCAGGTTCAGCCCGGTCTGCTGGAGAAGCAGCTGTCGCCGCTGAAACAGCGCATCCACCGGCTGTTGAATCTGCACAAGGAGAAGGGCGACGAGCTGGTGCAGCGCATCCGTATTCTTCAAGTCGCCTCCCGCCAGACCGGCGAAGCCTTCCAGACGGTCGCAGGAGCAACCGCCAGTCGTAAACGCCTGCAGGTTCACTACTACAAACGCTCCAGCAGCGAAAGCGATGAGCGTGTGCTATCACCTCAAAGGCTGGTTTACTACCGTGACAACTGGTATCTCGATGCCTGGTGCCATCTCAGAAAAGGGCTGCGCACATTCGCCCTGGATAATATCCAGCAAGCCAGGCTGCTCCCGGAAAAAGCGCTGGATGTCGACAGCGACACCCTGAATGCACACTACGGCAGTGCCTATGGCATCTTCTCCGGCACAGCGACACGCATAGCTACTCTACGCTTCACTGCCGAGCGAGCGCGCTGGGTCAGCAAGGAGCAGTGGCACTCGCAACAGGAGACACAGTGGCTGGAGGGTGGCCGCTACGAACTGCGCATCCCCTACCAGAATCCCACCGAACTGATCATGGATATCCTGCGCCACGGCGGCGAAGTGGAAGTCATCTCGCCACCGGAACTGCGCCAGGCGGTGCAACAGCGACTGCAACAGGCGTTGGAGCAATATGCCTGACATCCATGCGGCGCAATGCACTCCACTTATTGCGCCCTACACTCGAATCAATGCACCGTGCCCGTAGGGTGACAATAAGCTTGCGCATTGCACCGCATGTGTTTTTCTTTATCATTTCGACCGCAGGGAGAAATCTTTCATCCCCTGGCTCACCAAATGAGCTACCACTCCCCTGATAATAGAACCAGGGAAATTCTGAACGAATCGCTTCGCTTATCGTTCAGAACTTTCCTGCAAGTTTTTCTACGGGGGACGGGTTAACTCTCAGTTTGTTATAGCAGGCATTGATTTGCCCTTCCCCCGAACCCCTTTCCCCTCGATTCATTCAGAGTTTACGTAATAGAGAATCAATCGACGAAAACAGGAGAGCACAATGCAGCGCAGAATATTTTTTCAAACTCTTTTCGGCGGTATGGGCGCCGCCATGATGAGCCGCCACACGCTGGCCCGACAGAGCAGCGTTCTGCTTCAGGAGTCGCCGGTTGCCGGATTTCAATACCATCGCGGCAACGCCATCTGGCCATTTCTGCGTGAAGGTGAAAAGCTGTCGCTGGTGCGTGAATCATTCAATGGCCATGACAGTGATGCCGTTGCCGTCTATTTTCGCAATGACAAGCTGGGCTTCATTCCTCACCGGGAGAACAGCACCATCGCTCAAATGCTCGACCGTGGCGAAAAGCTGAATGCAAAAATCACCAGGCTGCTGGACGAAAACAACCCGTGGCGAAGGGTCCGTATCAGTATTTCTTTGGGGTGAAATATACGTCACTGACATTCCCCCATACAGGCGAAGCGATTCGATTAGAGTTTCTTTATAAGATCTCAACCGGGTCAACATCCACTGTCCATTTGAGACGGCGTGCCTGAGGTTGTTGGCGCAGCCATTTCAACCACTCCTTGAGTTGTTGATGCAACACCCGCCTGTTGCCTGTTTGCAACAGCAGATGCCAGCGATAATAACCCGCCTTGCGCTCGATCAGCGCAGGCGTTGGACCCCATAATTCAATATGGGGGAGCAATTGCGGCGAGCGGGAGATGGCAAATTGCAGAAACTGCTGAACCTGTTTCGAGTCGGTTCCCTCCGCGCGGATCAAAACCTGGTGTGCAAAGGGCGGCAGTTGGGCATGTTGGCGTTGTTCCAACTCTTCGCGGGAAAAAGCCTCATAGCCTTTGTGCAGCAGCGTCTCCAACAAGGGGTTGTGAGGGTGACGCGTCTGAATCAACACCTTTCCGGGCTTTTCTGCCCGGCCTGCCCGTCCGGATACTTGAAGAAGCAGTTGTGCGGTGCGCTCAGGCGAACGGAAATCGGGATTCAGTAATCCCTGGTCAGCATTGAGAATGCCGACAAGCGTGACGCGCGGAAAATCATGTCCTTTCGCCAGCATCTGTGTGCCAACCATAATGCAGGCACCGCTGTCATTGACCCGATGCAGCGCCTTTTCCAGGGAGCCTTTGCGCCGGGTGGAGTCCCGGTCAATCCGGATGACCGGGATGTCGGAGAATACCTCGCCGAGATACTCCTCCACGCGCTCTGTTCCCTGTCCCTGATAGATCAGGCTCTCCGTGGCTCCGCAGTCGGGGCATCTCTCCGGTTTTGCATGCTGATAACCGCAGTGATGACACCATAACCGCTGCAACTTTTGATGCCAGGTCATGCGCGCGTCGCAATGCCGGCACTCTGCAATCCAGCCGCAGGCGTGGCAGGTGAGCTGCGGCGCATAGCCGCGGCGATTGAGAAATAGGATCACCTGGTGCTCCTTGTCGATCTCTTCGCGCACGGCTTTGATCAGGTCGGAACAGATTCCGGCGCGCAATCGCTGCGCACGGATATCGATCAGGCCGATCTGTGGCGGTTTTGCTTTGCCTGCACGCTGACGCAGCTTGAGCCACTGATAGCGCTCCTTAAGAGAGTTGTGCAGGGTTTCAAGTGACGGCGTTGCCGAGCCGAGCACTATCGGAATATTGCGTTGCTTGGCTTTCATGACTGCCAGATCACGCGCCGAATAGCGGAAACCCTCCTGCTGTTTGAAAGAGATGTCGTGCTCTTCATCGATGATGATCAGGCCGAGCCTGGGCATGGGGGTGAATATTGCTGAACGGGTTCCAATCAAGAGATCGGCCTCTCCCTTTTGCGCCTGCATCCAGGTGCGTTCTCTATCGCCACTGCTGAGAGCCGAGTGGGAGATTGCGACAACGCCGTCGATTCCGCGTTGAAAGCGGCGCAGCAGTTGCGGCGTCAGGGCAATTTCAGGAACCAGCACCAGGACTTGATGACCCCGGGAGATCGCCTCATCAGCCGCATGCAGATAGACTTCCGTCTTGCCCGAGCCGGTAATACCGTCCAGCAGCAGGGTGCTGAACCCGCTTGCAGCATGAATTGCATCAACGGCCTGTTGCTGCTCCAGCGAGAGGGTCACTCTTTTGTCACTAGTGGAGCGAGTCAGCATCGGCGCCATATCACATCGCTCAATAATCCCCTTTTGCTGCAGTCGCTTGAGCGCAGGGCGGATATCTCCATCGAGCGTTGTGAGTTGCCTGTCCGCCACGCCATCTTTCGATTCAAGCAGCATTTGGAGAATGCGCTGCTGAACCGGCGCATTCCTGAAATCATGCAGCGAGATGCTGTTACCCGCCACTCTCCATCCCTGTTCAAGGGTTGGGCCGGGATGTTTTGGCTGCCTCAGACGTGTTGGCAGCGCAGCACTCACCACCTCGCCGATCGGATGGTGATAATAGCCGGCGCACCAGCTTAAAAAATGACGCTCATTTTCATCCAGTAACGGGGTTGTGTCGAGGATCTCCGCGATGGCTTTGAGTCGATGGGAGGGTGGAGTCGTGTCGTCATGATCACAAATCTCCCAAATCATGCCTGTCCGCTTGCCGCGGCCAAAAGGAACCCGTACGCGGCAGCCGGGAAGCAATTGCGCCGCTGAAGTTGTGTTTGCAGGGAGATAGTCAAACAGGTTGAACAGGGGCGCCGCGACGGCAACCTTGATAATCACGCTATTGCTCATGGATGAAATCTACCAGAAACGCCCCTCGATGACAGCATGATGTGAGCCGTTAAATAACTTTACAGGCTGTGGATAACTTTGTGGAAAACCTTTGATGTCTGGTGTCGAAGCACTCAATGTACCGCATCAACAGAAGAAACCATGCATTTTCTAGCATTTTATAAGTTGCTGATTCAACAAAGAGATATGCTAAATTAGAAGATTCTGAAATAGTAATTAAAAAAACTTTATTGATATCTGCGGCTTTATAATGATTGTGTAAAACTCTCTCTGGTATGTATTTCTCTTTGCTAACGCACCACCGATGTAATTATCCAGCCCTGGTAAGCAAAATACGCCAACAGCAGCAGAATCCCGCCAACACGGGATATCCGGTGCGTTCCTTTCAGCGACCAGGCAAGACCGCCAATGGCCAGAGTCAATGCCACCATCACCGGCATGTCACGGGTGAGAACCTCTGCTGCAACGGGGCCGGGCGCAACCAGGCCGGGAATCGACAAAACAGCCATCAGGTTATAGAGATTGGAACCAAGCACGTTGCCAATCGCCAGGTCGGGCTCATTTTTCAGTGCGCTGGTGATACTGGCGGCAAGTTCGGGCAGGCTGGTGCCCAGTGCAACGATGGTCAAGCCGATAATGAGATTGCTGACGCCAAGCCATTCTGCAATGCCGACTGCCCCCCATACCAGCATTTTTGATGCAATCAACAAGCCGGTCAAGCCAAGGATCAGCCACATGACGGCTGTGTTTGTCGGCATCTCATCAGGCATTTCAGCCTCGATCTCAGCCGCGAGAATTTCATCGGCGCCCCTGGTGGCGACTCTCCACATGTAGAAGAGCACCACAAACAGCAGCAGCAGAAGGATCAAGCCGTCGTAGAATCCAAGTTCTCCATCAAGAACCAGTAGAAAAGAGAGCAGGGTGACGCCAACAACAATTGGATATTCACGCTGCAGGGTCTTCGAGGCTATTGTCAGCGGAACAATGAGAGCGGTCACTCCCAGTATCAGGCCGATGTTGGCGATGTTGGAGCCAATGGCATTGCCAATCGCCAGTCCGGCATTTCCACTGAAAGCAGCCATGCCTGAGACCAGAATTTCAGGAGCAGAGGTGCCGAAGCCGACAATGGTCAGGCCAATCACCAGCGTCGAAACGCCAAGATTTTGCGCCAGGGCGGCGGCGCCGGCAACAAAGCGATCAGCCGTAACCACCAGCAGCATCAGGCCGGCCAGGATGGCGGCAATTTCAATCCACATAGTATCTTTTGTCTGCAATGTACGAATCAGAGCGTGATTGTTTCAGATCACGTGCATAGAGACAAGTTGCAACTTTTATGATTTAAATCAAAGTAATTGTTATCAGATGCTATATAATTAATAGGTGAAATACTTCTATAGATATTCTCTATTCTGGTATATACTAAGTAGTACGTTTCAACAAACTTGAATTTTTTGCGTGGGAGAACGATGATGAAAAAACATGTTGCACTAGCACTATTTGCTGCAGTCACAGTTGCTGCGGCATCCAGCGCCTCCGCCTTCTGGAGTAATGATAACGACAGATGGGGTGGTGGCTGGGACGACGAATATGATGAGTGGGATCCAAGATACTGGATGGACGAGATGGAAGACTTCTTCGACGACGACGATGATGACTACTATCGTTATGGCGGCGGTCGTTATGGCGGCGGTGGTCCCTGGGGTGGCGGTGGTTATGGTGGTCCTTACGGTCCTCCCATGGGCATGGGTGGCTATGGTCCTGCTCCTTACGGTCCTCCCATGGGTATGGGTGGCTATGGTCCTGCTCCTTACGGTGGTTATGCACCGGCGCCTGCACCCTACGCAGCGCCTCAAGCAGCACCGGCGCCTGCTCCATTAGCGCCATTAGCGCCATTACCAGTACGATAAGTGTGCTCTGACTGATCATCGATTGGTGATCAGTGAAGATCAGCCCGGAATCGTTCCGGGCTGATTTTTCCACATATATATCCCCTTTTTTATATCCCCCCTTTTTTAAACTGATAGATGGAGCACTCTCTGCTTCGATGTTATCAGACCATTCCCAGAACGATTATTCCGGCCTCTGATGCTGGCTAATAGCGAGCTGCTATTGATGCAGTTGTAACAATTAACTTTGCTATTTGTGATTCCTCGATTAGACTCTGTTGCATCCAGACTTTTACTGGATGTATCTACCCTTTAATGGAGGAAATCATATGTCACTCAAAGGTTCAAAAACCGAAACCAGCCTCAAAGATGC
>DAOUQU010000026.1 GCA_030625445.1 Gammaproteobacteria bacterium | reverse complement strand
ATTGCGCCTCCAAGGCTGCTGTCATCACCCTCACCGAGACGCTCTCAGCTGAGAACAGGGAGAGCGATATCAACGTCAACTGCATACTTCCGGGAACCATCGACACACCCCGCAATCGCGAGGATATGCCCGATGCCGATTACAGTAAATGGGTTCCCCCGCAAGCGCTTGCAGATGTGATTCAGTTTCTGGCATCAGATGCGGCGCGTTGTATCACCGGCGCCGCAATTCCGGTGTTTGGGAAGAGTTGATAGGTTTTAGGTTTTAGGTTTTAGCCCGTAGGGCGCAATAAGCGACAGCACATTGCGCCGCATGAAAAGGTTCAATGCGTTCCACTTATTGACACCCTACAGAAAAAAAGATATACCACGAAAGTCACGAATCACACGAAAAACTGGATCAATCAGTTAAATTTTTTTCGTGTCTTTCGTGCTTTTCGTGGTAAAAAGGTGTTGATTAACTCTTTAACTTTTTGCTCCAGAAATAATCCAGTGAGATTTTTTCCGGGCCAAAGACGAAAATCACAGCCAGCATTACTCCCCACACGGCATGCTGCATCTCTCCTGCCGGGGAGATGTCCGGATATGAGGTTGCTGCAACGATGTTCAGTATAAACAGTCCCAGTGCAGCCGGACGGGTCAGCAGGCCAAAGACCAGCAGCACCGGCAGCATCAGCTCGGCGCCGGTTGCCAGCCAGGCTGCGATTTCAGGCGACATCACAGGAACCGCATACTCATAGCGAAACAGATCCAGCGTCGTTGACCAGCTTTTGATTTTGGTCATGCCGGAATCAAAAAAAGCCTTGGCGACCCACAGGCGAAAACCCAGCAGCAGCAAAGGCTTGAAGATCAGGTTTGTCGGCAGGCAGTCCGCCATTAAAAAACCGGATAGAAAATTTTTCATATTGTTATTCCCCTCTCCCTCATGATCAACAGAGAAAAATAACTCTCTCTGTTCTGCAGGCTGCTCAAATTCCGGAGCAATGTGACCCCCGAATCCGGACAGCCTGCATTAAACGGAAAAATAGTATTTTTACTTTTTAGCCGCTTTGACTGTTCCACCGACAAGTTTGGTGCAGGTTCCTTCAGGAACGTAGACCCACTCTTCGGCATCACCATCGGCTGAAGACTGGCCGGCACAGGCGTGCTTGCTGGTTCCGCAGTCATTCATACCCGCTTTAACGATACCCGTACACTTCTCCATACCTGGTTTGCCGGCAAGGGCTCCGGTTGAGAGGCCAAGTACGAATGCGCCTGCGATAGCAGCCATTAACATCTTTTTGTATTGCTTCATCTTTTCTATTCCTATATTGGTTGATTAAGTAAGTTAATTAAAACAGCTTGTTTGTAAAACGTTTAAAAAACGCAGTTTAAGGCTACTTCATTATGCGGCCCGTTACAATAGAACCAGATAATTCGAGATTTCTTACACGATTATCGAGAAAAATAGTAACTTCTCGAAAAATCCTTGCATTAACCGAGTCTGTGCAGGGTCGAGATCAGCCTTTCAGCGCCGCTGTGAATACGTCCCTGGTCGCTTCCGGCATCCTGCCTCTGGCGACACTGATACATCCATGTATGACGTAAGCTCTGATAAAACATCCCTGTTTCATACAGCCCTGAAAAGCTGATCCCAACCCTGCTTCCTGTACAAGGTTATTGAGAAGTTACGAAAAATAATTTTTCTGAGTTGTAAGAAATCCACCCGATGCATGTCTTAATATGCACAAGGGCACTGATTGCCCGGGCAAGAGAATATGATGCTAGGTAAACAAAAACGCTTTGAAGCACTGGTGGAGAGCTATTCGACTGACTTGTTCAGATATGCACTATGGCTCTCCCACGACAGGCATGTTGCGGAGGATCTGGTGCAGGAGACTTTCACCAGGGCATGGAAAAGCCTCCATCAGCTCAAGGACAACAAAGCTGAGAAGGGGTGGTTGACAACCATTCTGCGCAATGAAAATGCAAGACGATTTCAGCGTTTTCAGCCCGATCTCGTTGAGATTGAAAAAGTTCCGCTGAGTGCAAACAAGGATGATGAGCCGGAAGCAAAAATGGAGCGCCGGATTCTGCGCAAGGCGATGCTGGCGCTGGATGAAAAATATCGGGAGCCACTCATCCTGCAGGTGATTCACGGTTTCAGTTGCCGGGAGATATCACAGACGATGGAGATCTCGGAAAACGCAGTAATGACACGGATTTTCAGGGCGAAGCAGCAGCTCAAAAGCGCCCTGACAGAAACCAACGACTCAGTCGTAGTGAGGTTGTGAAAATGAACGAATTACAATTTAGAAAACAGTGCATCATCGATCCTGACACACCTGATGTGGAGTTTCAGCAGGCACTGGAATCAGCTAATAACAGGGAGTTTCAGGAGCAGTGCATGGAGTTTGACAGCAAGCTTGCAGATGCCCTGAATGTTGCAGCGCCTGAAGATCTTGCGCAGCGCATCATCGAGCGCAACAGAGCACAGAAAACGGACCGCTCAAGGAGCTTCAGCTGGAACAACTGGCGCCCATCGCTCGCTGCTGCAGCCAGTATTGCAGCGACCATGGTGTTTGCCATCGCTCTGCTGCTTCGACCTCAAGTCGCCTTGTCGGAAATGATGATTGATCATCTCTACGATGACATCAATGCTCTGCATGTGCGCACCACTGTCACTGATGCGGAGTTATCACATGTGTTGGATCACTTCGATGTCGATATCGAGCGCTCATCCATCGGCACACTGCACTTTGCCGATGTCTGTCACATCGATAAAACCGATGGAATCCATGTTGTCTATGATGGCGCCAACGGACCTGTCACCGCCATCTATCTTCCCGGCAAAGAGGTCAAGCGTCTGCAGGCTATCAGCAGGGACCAGTTTCAGGGCATCATCTTCCCTTATCATGAAGGAGTGATGGCCATTATCGGTCTCATGGGTGAAGATGTGCTGCAACAGAAGGATAAAGTAGAGAAGGCGCTGTCGTGGAAAATGGCTGACAGCAATATTCAGAAAACATCGACATAGTTTCCTTGCCCCCTGCCTCGAAGAGAGACGTAATGTCTCTTTTCGGGGCTTTTTTATATCCCAATTTTTTACCACGGACTACACGGAATTATTTTTTCTTTCCGTGTTTTCAGTGTGTTCCATGGTGATTTTTTTTCGGTGGCAGGTTACGTATGAAGACTATCCCGTACAACATCCGCTATCTGTTCACTGACCCGGTTTACCTGTGCCGCATCCACGCCCTCAACCATCACCCGGATCAGCGGCTCGGTTCCGGATGGGCGCAGCAGGACTCTCCCCTCAGCGCCAAGCAACTCTTCGGCATCACTGACAGCCTCCTGAACAGCAGCAAGCTGCATGATATCGACTGCATTGGCCGAGCCAAGGGAGACGTTAATCAGCTGCTGCGGGCATTTTTCCATGTCTGCACTCAGATCATGCAATGTACGGCCGGAGCGAACAACCTCGGCAATAACCTGAAGTCCGGCAATGGTGCCGTCACCTGTGGTCGTTTTGCTGCGGCAAATGATATGTCCTGATGATTCACCGCCCAGAATCCAGTCATTCTTTAGCAGGCGCTCCATGACAAAACGATCACCAACATCAGTGCGCTCCAGCTCGATCCCCTCTCTCTTGAGCGCAAGCTCGAGACCCAGGTTGCTCATCAGGGTGCCAACCACATGCCCCTTAAGCTGCTCCTGCTGCTTGCGCGCCCGTGCGATGATAAAAAGAATCTCATCGCCATCGATCAATGTTCCCTCGTGATCCACCATAAAGACGCGATCACCATCACCGTCCAACGCCATGCCAAGATCCGCCTTCTCCTCGATAACACGCTGCTGCAGCTGCCGCGGGTGGGTGGATCCGACATTGTCATTGATGTTAATGCCGTTTGGCTTGACCCCTATCGAAATGACTTCGGCGCCAAGTTCGGACAACACCTTGGGGGCTATCTGATAGGTCGCACCATGCGCACAATCAACCACGATTTTTAGTCCTTGAAAATTGGTCTCCTGTGAAATCGAACTTTTGCAGAATTCGATGTAACGCCCCTGTGCATCATCGATGCGATCCGCTTTGCCGAGATATTCGGAATCGACCGTCTCCATGGGCTGGTCAATCATCGCCTCGATTGCAAGCTCAACCTCATCCGCCAGCTTGTTTCCCTGCGCTGAGAAAAACTTGATGCCATTGTCGAAATAGGGGTTGTGCGATGCACTGATCACAATACCCGCACAGGCATGAAAGGTGCGTGTCAGATAGGCGATGCCGGGGGTTGGCATCGGCCCTGTCAGCAGCACATCGACACCTGCTGCAGAGAGCCCCGCCTCCAGGGCAGACTCAAACATATAACCTGATATGCGCGTATCCTTACCGATAACAACCTTAACCTTGTTTGACCCTCCGCCAAGAACCCGCCCTGCGGCCCAACCAAGCTTGAGGACGAATTCCGGCGTCACCTTGTCATGTCCGACCCGTCCGCGAATTCCGTCCGTTCCAAAATGCTTTCTGCTCATTGTTGTATCACTGCTGTAGTTACCCGCATTGCATCGACTGTCGCCCTGACATCATGAACACGTAAAATGGATGCACCCTTCATGGCTGCAATGACTGCTGCGGCAAGACTCCCATAGAGGCGCTGATCAGCGCCTCTCCCGTCCAGGATCTGGCCTATCATGTTCTTGCGGGAGATTCCCGCCAGCAGTGGATATCCAAGTTTAACAATTACATTAAGGTTTTTCAATAACCTTATATTATGACTTAGTTTTTTACCAAATCCAAATCCCGGGTCGAGCAAGATATGCTGTCCGGATATGCCGGCAGCCAGGCAGGCCTGAGTCCGTTGTTGCAAATAATCCGAGACATCCTCAACGACATCATCATAGTGCGGACGCTGCTGCATAGAGCGCGGTTCACCCTGCATATGCATCAGGCAGACAGGAAGCTGCAATTCACTGGCAGCTTCGATGGCACCCTCGGCTGTCAATGCACAGACGTCATTGATCATGCCGGCGCCTGCAATGGCAGCTTCCCGCATCACTTCAGGTTTGCTGGTATCGATGGAAATCGGCACCGGGAGTTCGCAAGCCAGGGCTTCAATGACCGGGATGACGCGATCCAGCTCCTGCTGGAGAGAGACTGACCGCGCTCCCGGACGTGTGGATTCGCCACCCACGTCGATGATTGCCGCTCCCTCATCGACCATTCTGACGGCGTGTTCCAAGGCATTTGACTGCTTGATGAACTTACCGCCATCCGAGAATGAGTCCGGAGTGACATTGAGAATCCCCATGACACGGGGCTGGTTGAGGTCAAGATCGAGATTTGCACAACGAATGATCATGGAAAGAGAGTCACTACAGCTACTACCTTACCTGGCAAAGCCAGAACCATGAAGAAAATGTAGGGTGCAATAAGCGGAGCGCATTGCACCTACCTTACGGCGCAATGCACTCCGCTTACTGCGCCCTACGCCTTGACGGGCTTAAATGATGCACGGACTTATTGAGATATTACGTTCCAATCTTTTTATGAATTAGTGCTGGCTAGCCGGATCTCCAATCTTGCCCTCACCCTTGTCATCTTTTTTTGCGCTCTCCTCTGGCGCCGCAGCATCGTCATCATCGTCCGAATCAAGATCAGTGCCTGCCCAGTCAGCCGGAGGCTTGGGCGTCTTGCCCGCCATGATGTCCTTGATCTGATCTTTATCAATGGTTTCGTACTTCATCAGGGCATCAGACATGGCATGCAGTTGATCCATATGTTTGGTTAAAATCTCGTGGGCGCGATCATAGTTGCGATCGATAAAGGCGCGGATCTCCTCATCGATGGCATGTGCCGTATCATCCGAGACATTCTTGTGTGTCGTTACCGATTTCCCCAGAAAAACCTCACCCTCTTCCTCACCATAGGAGAGTGGGCCGAGACGTTCAGAGAGTCCCCAGCGCGTCACCATGTTGCGCGCAATCTCTGTTGCGCGTTCGATGTCATTTGAGGCGCCTGTGGTGACGCTTTCACTGCCAAAGATCAACTCCTCAGCGATGCGTCCGCCAAATAGGCTGGAGATCTGGCTTTCCAAAAACTCCTTGCTATGACTGTACCTGTCCTGTTCAGGAAGGAACATGGTCACGCCCAGGGCGCGGCCACGCGGAATAATGCTGACCTTGTAGACAGGATCATGCTTTGGCACATTGAGGCCGACAATGGCGTGACCAGCCTCATGGTAGGCAGTGAGTTTTTTCTCATCCTCTGTCATCACCATGGAGCGGCGCTCCGCGCCCATCATGATCTTGTCCTTGGCTTTCTCCATATCGTCCATTTCGACATGTTTTTTATTCAGACGCGCAGCAAACAACGCCGCCTCATTGACAAGATTCTCCAGATCGGCGCCGGAAAACCCGGGAGTGCCGCGGGCAATCAGGGCCGGCTTGACATCATCTGCGGCAGAAATCTTGCGTATGTAAACTTTCAGGATCTGCTCACGACCGCGAATATCGGGCATCGGCACGACCACCTGGCGATCGAAACGTCCGGGCCGAAGCAGTGCGGGATCCAGCACATCCGGACGGTTGGTTGCCGCAATGACGATGACGCCGTCGTTGCCTTCAAAACCATCCATCTCGACCAGCAGCTGGTTCAGGGTCTGTTCACGCTCGTCATGACCGCCACCGAGTCCGGCTCCTCGATGACGTCCAACCGCATCGATCTCATCGATAAAGATAATACAGGGCGCATGTTTTTTGGCCTGTTCAAACATATCGCGCACCCGCGATGCACCGACACCGACAAACATCTCGACAAAATCGGAACCGGAGATGGTAAAGAACGGCACCTTGGCTTCACCGGCAATGGCGCGCGCCAGCAGGGTCTTGCCTGTTCCTGGAGCGCCGACCATCAATACGCCTTTGGGAATCTTGCCGCCAAGCTTCTGGAATTTCGAAGGGTCGCGCAGGAAATCCACCATCTCGGAGACTTCCTCCTTGGCCTCGTCAGCACCGGCGACATCCGCAAAAGTCACCTTGATCTGGTCTTCAGACAACATCCGCGCCTTGCTCTTGCCAAACGACATGGCGCCGCGCCCGCCGCCACCGCCCTGCATCTGGCGCATAAAGAAAATCCAGATTCCGATCAGGATGAACAGCGGCAGTAGATTAAAGAAGAGCTGCTCCCACATGGAGGGGACATCAGGAGGATCGGCAGTGAATGCGACATCGTGCTTCAGCAGGTCATTGACGAGGCTGTCATCACCGGGACTGTTGGTGTGGAAACTACTTCCATCCATCATCTTGCCGTCGATGGAGCGGCCGTAGGCGTCAATTCTGACCTCCTGAACCCGCCCGTCATGAACGGCGGTAATAAAATCTGAATAGTCGATATCAAGACTCTTGCCGCCGGAGGTGCTAAAGGTATTGAACACCGACATCAACACCAGAGCGATGAAGACCCACAAGATTATATTTTTTACCATGTCATTCAATGAACCGTACCCCTCTTAGATACGAAATATTTCCATGTAGGGTAATTCTGCAGTCTGCGCACACTCGAACTACGCGCAGGCTTTTTGAGAAGTTACACCAGAAGCAAATAACCTACTGTGGAAAAAAGCAAAATTGAATTTGATTATACCCTGAAATCATGCCCGATGAGATAGACTTCGCTGCTTTTACTGCGTGATGATTGTGGTTTTCGTGTCATGATGCTGGCAAAGTTTTCACGTAGCTGACGCAGATAGGCATCGAAACCCTCGCCCTGAAAAATTTTCGTGAGAAAATTCCCGCCGGGTTTGAGGGTTTGAACCGCGAAATCGAGTGCAAGTTCGCACAAATAGATTGAACGCGGCTGATCGACAGTCGCCATACCAGATAAGTTGGGGGCCATATCTGAAATAACAAGGTCAACATCACGGCCATCGAGCGCCTCACGCAGTTTGTCGAAAGGCTGCTGCTCGCGGAAATCTCCTTCAATGAATGTCACACCATCGATGGCTTCCATTTGCAAGATATCGAGCGCGAACACTGCACCTTTCTCACCGACGAGTTCCAGCGCCACCTGGCTCCAACCACCGGGAGCAGCCCCGAGGTCAACTACAACATCTCCAGGCTGGATCAGCTGATCTCTCTGCTGGATTTCCAGTAATTTGTAGACTGCCCTCGAACGATAACCATCAACCTGCGCCCTTTGTACATACTCATCGTTGAAGTGGCGATCCAGCCACTCTCTGCTGCTTTTTGAATGCGCCATGAATATTCCCTTACCAGCCTGTGAATACCGCTTTCCCTGGATACCGGCATTCGCCGGCATGACGGATAGAGAATACTCATTGGGGTCTGACCCCGATTAGTTTAGAATGCGCTGCTTCAACCGATCTCTCTATGAACAGCAAACTATGGTCATTACAGCAGCACAAAAACGTTTTCTGCGCAGCAAGGCGCATCATCTAAAACCTGTCGTGATGGTCGGTCAACATGGCCTGAGTGAGAATGTCATGAATGAAGTCAACCTGGCGCTGGATGCGCATGAGCTGATCAAGGTCAAACTCAGTGTAGGTGACCGCGATGAGAAAAAAAAGGTACTCGGCGAAGTCATCGCCAACAGCAAGGCCGAACTCATCCAAAGCATCGGTCATGTAGCAATTCTATTTCGCCGCAACCATAAAAAACCGAAGATCGAACTACCAAGAACAAAAGAATAAACCACGGAACACACAGACCACACGGAATTATTTTTATTTTTTTCCGCCTGCAGCTTTGATCAAGGACGGTCGTCCAGCAATTTGCCCTCTTTCACGACCGGCATCAAATCCTCTTTGTTGATGCCCAGCAGCAGCACTGCAACACTCGCGACGAAGATCGACGAATAGGTGCCGACGAACACGCCAACCAGCAGCGCCAGGGCAAAACCGTGGATGATTTCACCGCCAAAGATAAACAGTGCCAGCAGCACAACCACCGTCGTAAAGGAGGTGATCATGGTGCGTGACAGCGTCTGGTTCAGGGAGACATTGATAATCTCAGTTGGTGTTCCCTTGCGCATGACACGAAAGTTTTCCCGGATACGGTCATACACCACGATAGTATCGTTCAACGAGTAACCGATCACCGCCAGGATCGCCGCTAACACAGGAAGATCAAATACGGCCCAGACGAGTGCAAAGATACCGACGACGAATATCACATCGTGCACCAGCGCAATAATAGAGCCCATCGCAAAGCGCCATTCGAAGCGCAATGCGACATAGATGAGTATGGCGATCAGCGCATAGAGCATCGCCAGACCGCCATCTTCGGTCAGCTCTTCACCAACCTGCGGCCCGACAAATTCGACCCGGCGCAAATCCGGCTTCTCCCCGGCAACGGTGCGGAGAAGCTCAAACACCTCGTTGGAGATCTTCTCATTGGAGACGCCTTCATGCGGTGGGATACGCACCAGCACATCACGTGGTGTGCCAAAACTTTGCGCAGTGGCGTCGCCATAACCTCCCTCTTTCAGAGCAGTGCGCACATCCTTCAACTCGACATCGGATTGGTAGCCCAGCTCGATGAGGGTTCCGCCGGTGAAGTCGATGCCGAAGTTGAGACCACGCACACCTATTGCAGCAATCGCAATGACAAGGACCAAAGCTGAACCCATCAATGCAATTTTACGTTTTGACATGAAATCGAAAGCAGGAATCTTGTCCAGAATGCGAGTTCCGATCGGCAGTGCTTTCATGCGCTTGCCGCCAAACAGCAGATTCACGACCGCCCTGGTACCGAGAATCGCGGTAAACATGGAGGTGAGGATGCCGATGAAAAGCGTCACGGCGAAGCCCTTGATGGGTCCGGTGCCGAAACTGAACAGCAATACAGCTGCAATCAGGGTAGTGATATTGGCGTCCACGATGGTCGACAACGCCTTCGCATAGCCCGCCTCGATACTCGCCTGCGGCGTACTGCCGATACGGATCTCTTCACGGATACGCTCGAAGATCAGCACATTGGCATCCACAGCCATGCCAACAGTCAACACGATTCCGGCAATGCCTGGCAGTGTCAACGTCGCCTGCAGCAGTGACAACACGGCCACGATCATGACCAGATTGACCAGCAAAGCAAGATCAGCTACCAGCCCGAAAGTGCGGTAGTAGAAAGCCATGAAAATGACCACCAGCAGAAAACCAATCATCACAGAGCGGAAACCCTGGTCGATATTATCCTGGCCCAGGCTGGGGCCGACGGTTCGCTCCTCGACAATCTCGATCGGAGCTTTCAAGGCGCCTGCCCGCAGGAACAGCGCCAGCGTCTTTGCCTCTTCCTGAGAGTCCAGTCCGGTTGTCTGGAAATGACGACCGAATGGCTCAAGAATATTGGCTACGCTGATGATTTCTTCGACGTGTTTCTTGATGCTCCTGCCATCGGCATCCCTGCCGACAACACGGTCTTCAATAAACACCACCGCCATCGGCTTGCTGACATTTTCCGTGGTGACGCGCCGCATCTTGTCGGCGCCGCGGCCGTTCAGGGAGATTGAAACCATCGGCGATCCGGAGCGTGAATCGATGCCGGCATTGGCATTGATAATCTGGTCACCGGTAATGATGCGTCCGCGTTTCAGTAATACAGGCTGTCCGTCGCGATCAAAACGCAGTTCGGATCCCGGCGGAACCTTGCCGTTTGCCGCATCGATGGCGCTGTGCTTGTCATCGACCAGACGATACTCCAGAGTTGCTGTCGCCTGCAGGATCTCCTTGACCTTTGCCGGGTCCTGGACACCAGGCAGTTCGACCACGATGCGTCGATTTCCCTGCTGCTGCACAATGGGTTCTGTGACACCCAGTTGATTGACCCGGTTGCGCAGGGTTGTCATATTCTGCTCGAGTGCAAATTTCTTTGCCTCACGTATACCCTGCGGCTTGAATTTTGCAGTGACCAGGTACTCCTCACCGCGCTGTGAAGTGTTGATATCAAAATCACGCAGCAGATCAGAGATTACGTCCTCTGCGGCATCACGATCACTCAATTTCTTGAAGCTGACCTCGATGCCGTTGGAGATGGTCTTGATTCTTCCATAGATCTTCTTTTTGCGCAGTTCGGTGCGCACATCACTCGCCTGATCCTTGAGCGTATTCTTCAGTGCAGCCTCCATATCGACATCGATCAATACATGGATGCCGCCACGCAGATCGAGACCGAGGCTCATTGGTTTTGCGCCGAGGCCGTCAAGCCATGCAGGAACATCCGGTGAGAGATTCAGCGCCAGTGCATACTCATCCTGGAGTTTCTCCTCGAGCGCCTCCTTGGCCTTCAGCTGGGTTGAACCGTCATTGAAACGCACCCTGATCTTGCCTGCTTCTGTGTCAATACGCTTGACATCCAGACCATGCTCTTTGAGGATCGACTCAACCTGCCCGACTGTGCCGGCTGTCACTTCCCCGGTACGACTGGTCGGGGAGATCTCGAT
>DAOUQU010000218.1 GCA_030625445.1 Gammaproteobacteria bacterium | reverse complement strand
ATAAAACATTGTCTTAGTGGCGGGTATCCTTAAGGAAGCCCTGAATGAATCGAAGGGATGGGGGTTTGGGGGAAGGGGCAGCATGAAATTATCCGTAAGCCATTGATATATGCCCCTTCCCCCATAGAAAAACTTGTAAGGGAGTTCTGATTGGAGCGCGAAGCGATTCATTCAGAGCTTGCTTAAACCAGCTCCCTCGGCGCTATCATGCCGGGATCAAACTGGCCGATCTCCATCAGTGCCTCTTCGTCGAGAATCGAGAGATGTTTCTTCTGGCATCTGATCAATCCCCCTCTATCCATCTCCTTGAGTATGCGGTTGACATGCACAGAAGTCAGCCCGACGGCGTCGCCTATATCCTCCTGGGTGAGTGGGAAGATAATCGATCCGGTAGCTTCATCGTAGCCGTTTTGCATCTGCATGCGCACCCTGTAGAAGAGTTCCAGCAATAGAAAAGCGATGCTCTCCCGGGCGTTCTTTCGCCCGGTGCCGATCAGGTGGTGCTGACACAGGGTCATGTCATGCATCCCCATCTCGGCAAGCCCGATTGCCAGCTGCGGCTGTTTCTCCATCATTGATCGCAGCCTGGTGCGAGGAAATGCACACAGCGTACTCTCGACCAGGGCTTGTGAACCATGCGTGTATCCGGCGCCTGCTCCAGTGCCGTTGACCTGAAATCCGAAAAAATCGCCTGGAAGTACAAAACGCAGAATCTGGCGTTTGCCGTTGTCGAGGATCTTGAAAAGAATCACCCAGCCATCGAACAGGGTGTAGATCGAGTGTGCAATATCGCCCTCCCGGTAGAGAGCCTCTCTTGCGGGCAGCAGATATTGAGCATCACGAAACTCCTGCGTCCAGCCGAGTTCCTCTTCGGGAACGCCGCGAAACAGCGCCATTTTTCGAATCGGGCATGCGATGCACTCGGTGTGCGGATCAGCGCATTGCTGCAGATTGGGTCTTTTATTCATTAAGATGCTGAACTCATCTGTTTGTGGAACGGCCATCCGCTGGATCCTAAAAGGGAGTGGATGGGAGTATCATAGATTCCGTTGTTTTTTTGTAACAGCCTGTTTAATTGATCTAAATCAATAAAACGGCTTTTCCTGCTTTCAGAGTGGTACTTTATCTAACATTTCGAGAAAATCAATCTTTGTTATATATGGCCGCTGCAGAGATGCAGGGCATTTTTTATGCAAATAGTGTAATCTGCCACTGTTTTGATTCTCCTTATTCAATAAAACTTATGAGTGACAACAGACTCTGGGCCGGGCGTTTCAATGAACCGACCGATGCTTTCGTCGAGGCATTTACTGCATCGGTCGAATTTGACCAGCGGCTTGCCCCCCAGGATATCGCCGGGTCCATCGCGCATGCAACCATGCTCGCGGCGCAGGGTATCATCAGCGGGGAAGAGAAGCGGAGCATTATTGATGGTCTGAATGTCATCAAGGGAAAAATCGAGGCGGGATCATTTCCCTGGTCCGTGGCGCTTGAAGATGTGCACATGAATATCGAGGCGGCGCTGACCGATGCCATCGGTATCGCAGGAAAAAAGCTGCATACCGGACGTTCGCGCAATGACCAGGTGGCTACAGATATCCGCCTGTGGCTGCGTGATGAAATTGATCACCTCAGCAGCGAGATAGCTCGTCTGCAACAAGCATTGTTGAAAATAGCAGCGCCGGAGGCAGATACCATCATGCCCGGCTTCACGCACCTGCAGACCGCCCAGCCGATCACCTTCGGTCATCACATGATGGCCTGGTTCGAGATGCTGTCGCGTGATGCCAGCCGCCTGGCTGATTGCCGCAAGCGTATGAACATCATGCCGCTGGGAGCCGCGGCGCTGGCAGGAACCACCTATCCAATCGACCGCGACCTGACGGCTGAACTGCTGGGATTTGATGCGCCTGCGGAAAATTCACTGGATGCGGTCTCCGACCGTGACTTTGCCATCGAGTTTACCAGTGCGGCCAGTATTGTGATGATGCATCTGTCGCGCTTCTCCGAAGAGCTGATCATCTGGTCATCGGCGCAGTTTGCCTTTATCGAACTCTCCGACAGCTTCTGCACCGGCTCCAGCATTATGCCGCAGAAAAAAAATCCGGACGTGCCGGAGCTGATTCGCGGAAAAAGCGGGCGCATCTTCGGCCACCTGATGGCGCTGCTGACACTCATGAAGAGCCAGCCGCTGGCCTATAACAAGGATAACCAGGAGGATAAGGAGCCGCTGTTCGATACCGTGGATAACCTCAAGGGGTGCCTGAAAATCTTCGCCGATATGATTCCTGCGATCTCATGCCGGCATGACAACATGCGTGCTGCGGCAATGCGCGGCTTTGCGACGGCAACAGACCTTGCCGATTACCTGGTGGTCAAGGGGATCCCGTTTCGCGATGCCCACGAAGTGGTCGGCAAGGCAGTAGCGCTGTGCGTCGGCAAGGGGTGTGATCTCTCCGAACTGGAGCTGCCGGAGCTGCAGCAATTCTCTGAAGTGATCGATGAGGATGTATTCGATGTCCTGACCCTGGAAGGCTCGGTTGCAGCACGCAATCACATCGGTGGCACGGCGCCGCAGCAGGTCAGGGCCGCGATTCAACGCGCACAAGAGAAGCTGGATTCAGCCTGATCATAGAAATCTTGAACAGACTGTTTTTGAACCACAGATGCACACAGATAAACACAGATAAGGGTTGTGAGCAGGCTGGCGTTTTTTTTATCGTGGTCAGAAGACCATTCCTACGTCTGGCATAGACGCTTACTGTAGGAGCGGTCTTCCGACCGCCATGGATGGCGGAAGTGCCGGCAACGCAGGAGCATTTACCGGCTGGCCGCGAAATGCAGGCAGTCAACCAGATATGCAATTATTGAGAAACCACACAAATTAAGAGCCTGATGAATCTGTGTTCATCTGTGTGCATCTGTGGTTAATTATTTTCAAATAACGAATACTGAAGAGTGAGGCAAATGGCGCTTCTGAATATTAATGAACAACAACCCACGCTGAAGCGCTTTGCGCTGTTTGAGCTTGGCTTCCGTCCCTTTTTCCTGCTAGCAGGTATCTCTGCAGTGGGGATGATGTCGCTGTGGCTGCTGATGTGGTCGGGGTGGATGGAGAGACCTCCCTACTATCCGGGTAACTGGTGGCATATCCACGAGATGCTGATGGGTTATACATCGGTCGTCATCGTCGGATTTCTGCTGACGGCCAGCCGCAACTGGACCGGCGTTCAAACATTGCATGGCAACTGGCTGGCTGCGCTGACAGGATTGTGGGTCATCGCCCGTATTTTGCCGTTTACCCCGGCCTCCGGGACATGGATCGCTGTTATCGACCTCGCATTCCTGCTCTTTTCAGGGATTGCCGTTGCCATTCCTGTGCTGCGGGTCAAGCAGTACAAGAATATGATCTTCACCCCCATTGTGG
>DAOUQU010000213.1 GCA_030625445.1 Gammaproteobacteria bacterium | reverse complement strand
GGTTTGAGTTGATCGATAATGTCTTTTTTTTCCACCTCAGTAATCACTCCATTGCACTCCAGGCAGCGCTTGAAAGGAACAACCTGAGCGGTTAAATCAAATCGTTTGAGGATTTCAGCTATCTGTTCGTCAGGATCATGCGCCCGCACCCAGTGGGCGTGTGTGATGATTTTCCGGCGCAGCAGAAAGCGATCGCGGGTCAGTAGAATGCGTCTCTTCTCAATAGAAATTGTGGCGAGTTCTGCATCTGAGTAGTCATTGCGGTAGAGCGTGTCAAAACCCAGTAAGCGTAACCAGCGTGCGAGTTTTCCGAGATTCACATCCACGACAAAGCGGAGTTTGCGCAGAGGATGCTCGCGCAGACGAACCAGCGGAGTCACGTCAAATGATTCAAAAACGGGATAAACTGCAACCCGGTCGCTATCTTTCAATTGATAATCAAAGCTGACAGAGCGGCCATTGACGATGATCAGCTCAACTTCCGTATGCGGGATTCCAAGGGATTCGATCGGATCCTTGATGCCTGGTGTACCAAAAAACTGATACACAATGGTCTGCTTGCGTTTTGCAGTTGGCAGGAAGTCATTCAGCTCTTCATAAAAGCGGAATTCAGCGGAGTATTTTTGCATTTCCTAATTCTACCCGCTATTTGTCTGTAGACGTTAGGGAAGCTCTGAATGAATCGACGGGAAGGGGGTTCGGGGGAAGGGAATAGCGATGGCTTGCTAAAACTTATTGAAAGTAGACCCTTCCCCCGTAGAAAAACTTGAAAGAGGGCTCTGGTCGAAGCGCGCAGCGATTCGATCAGAGTTTTCTTAGTCGGGAACTATCTTGCCTGATCTCTGTCTAAAATAAAATTGCAGTAAATAATTGAATTGTATGAGTTGTTTTTTGAAGAGGAAGAGATTGATGAAACCCCTACACAATGGATGGCGCAGATATCTCCCGCTGCTGGCAGCAGTTTTGTTGATAGGCGGCTGTGCTGAAAGCTACCGCACCAGTGATGTCACTCCTCCTGATGCTGTCGCTGTAGCAGAAAAAAAGGATCTGTTTGAATTGACAGGAGTCGGAACAAAACGAACCATGACGGTGACCGCGTCCGCCTATAATTCACTGCGCGGCCAAACCTCCGGGGATCCGACGATTGCTGCCTGGGGGGATAAACTGCGCCCGGGTATGAAGGCGATTGCCGTTTCGCGTGACTTGCAGAGAATGGGATTGGGACACAGGGCCGAAGTCAAAATCAAGGGTCTGCCGGGAACCTACCTGGTGCTCGACAGGATGCACAGCCGCTGGACGAAAAAGATCGATATCTATATGGGCACAGACCGTCCCAGGGCGATGCGCTGGGGCAAGCGCAAAGTTGAGATCACATGGTTTGAAAAGCACAATGTTGCAGACAATGCCCGGCAAACTGCACCTGAAAGCTGATCCGGGGCGGAATCCGACCTAAAACCTAAAATCAATATAACTATTCAGCATCCTGTCAAATTGATGTCTAAGTCGCTGCTACCGGGTGTATCTATAGGAAACGTCAGAGGCATGGATGCCGAAGCGAGCCTACATGGAAGTATTTACGGCATTTTCCGGTAGATATGCCCGGTAGCAGCGACGATCTCGCACGCACTGAACAGTCACAAATCAATATAACAAGCAAGGAACAATAAATGGGAACAATGGGAACAATAGGAGTAGTCATTCTGGTGATCATCGCAGCAGCGGTGCTCTATATTATCAGTATCTTCAACAATCTTGTGACGTTGAAAAATCGTTACAAGAATGCGTTTGCTCAGATCGAGGTGCAACTGAAACGTCGTTATGATCTGATTCCCAATCTTATTGAAACCGCCAAGTCGTATATGAAGTACGAGAAAGAGACCCTGGAGGCGGTTGTCAATGCGAGAAACACAGCTGCACAAAGCCTGAAAAAAGCCGCTGCTGATCCTGCTGATCCCGATGCCATGAAATCACTGGCAGGCGCCGAACAGCAGCTTGCCGGTGCGATTGGCAAACTCAATGTCGTCATGGAAGCCTATCCTGATCTGAAGGCCAGCCAGAACATGATGCAGTTGACCGAAGAACTCACCAGCACCGAGAACAAGGTCTCATTTGCCCGGCAATTGTTCAATGACCAGGTGATGGCCTATAACACCTTCAGACAATCTTTTCCTCCAATGCTGTTTGCCGGGGCCTTTGGCCATCCGGATGATGCGACCCTGCTGGAATTTGAAGAGAGCGACACGATACAGGCTGCGCCTAAAGTCAATTTCTAGACTCCCGGACGATGGACTTCTTCAGCGCCCAGGAGAGAGCGCGCAAAAAAACCACGCTGATGATCACGCTGTTTGCGATTGCAGTGGTGCTCCTGGTGGTGCTGACGAACCTGTTTCTGATGGCCGCTATGGCATTAGCCGGTGGAGCATCAGATCCCGGACGTCTCCCCGGTGTGGAGAGTTTGATGCAGCAGTTCAGCTGGCCGCAATTTTTTACCGTCGGCGGTGCTGTTGCTGTGGTTATTCTGCTGGGCAGCCTGTTTCGATCCTGGACCATGGGCAGAGGGGGCAAAGCAGTCGCAGAGATGATGGGAGGCACGTTGATCAGTTCAAACAGTGCAGACCCGGATCATCGTAGAGTCTTGAATATTGTTGAAGAGATTGCCATCGCTTCCGGCACCCAGGTTCCGCTGCTCTATGTAATGCAGCAGGAGCCGGCGATCAACGCATTTGCAGCCGGCATCACCAGTGGAGACGCGGCTATCGTGGTTACCCGCGGCTGCCTTTCGCAATTGAACCGAAGTGAACTGCAGGGGATCATCGCGCATGAGTTCAGCCATATCCTGAACGGTGATATGCGCCTCAACATGCGTCTCATTGGCGTCCTTTTCGGCATCCTGATGCTCGGTCTGATTGGCCGTTTTTTGATACGTATTTCCGCCACTTCACGCTCATCCTCTAAACAGGGAAATGGAGTGCCATGGATAGCGCTGGGCGCAGGGCTCTTCATTCTCGGTTACGTGGGGACATTTATTGGCAATTTGATCAAGGCCTCGGTCAGCCGCCAGAGAGAGTATCTTGCCGATGCCTCTGCTGTACAGTTTACGCGAGACCCTGATGGTATTGGCGGTGCATTGATACGCATCGGGGCTGTTAAGAATGGCTCTCTGTTAAGGAATGCGGATGCCGCTGAATTCAGTCATACCTTCTTCAGTGAGGGTGTGCGTAACAACTTTCTCTCACTGCTTGCCACGCACCCTCCGCTGAAGCAGCGTATTTTGCGTATTCTGCCCCGCTGGGACGGAGATTTCACTGTCGATGAAACGACGTTGCCGAAGCATTCTCAGCAGAGTAGCAGACAGCAAAGCAGCAGGCAGCATGCCGGAAGCGACGTGGATAGAGTGCGCATGGCCGCTGCAACCACCATGCTGCTGGAGCTTTTTCAGCGCATCGA
>DAOUQU010000099.1 GCA_030625445.1 Gammaproteobacteria bacterium | reverse complement strand
CAGGGTGCGCCTGCGCGCCGGGTGAGCAAACATAAATGAGCGGATCAATACCGGCGCCTTGACCCCTCCGTCAACATGCATCTGCCGCTCCTCGCGAGCCGGGTCCGGCCGGATATAGACCGGCTTGAAAAATGCCGGTATCGCAGCAGAAGCACGCAAAATTTTCTGGAAGATGCGCACACGCCGCGAGTGGTCGCTGGCCGCAATCATCCCCATATCCCACACAACCAGTTTGCCTGCATCCAGATTGGTGGTGGCCACATAGAGCCGGCGCCCCTTCTTATGTTCACGCGCAATCTTATCCAGCAGGGCCTGGTCGATCACTCTTTCGATCTGCTGCTTCAACGGCGTGTAGTCAAGCAGACTATCGCCAAATACCGCCGTCAGAGGCTTGTTGCGAAAGATATCCCCGCTCTCGGTCTGCGTGTAGACCTCCTCGAGCTCATCATCGTATTCCGGGCCGACAAACGCCATGGCCGCCATTAGTGCGCCGGTTGATACACCGGTAACAATATCAAATTCAGGCCTGCTTCCTGCTTCACTCCAGCCGGTGAGAACCCCTGCGCCAAAAGCACCGTCGGCGCCACCGCCTGACAAGGCAAGAATCTGCAGATGTGATTTGTGTGCAAGATCCGATTTCGCCTGGAGCGGCTGATGCTCGGAATTAAACAGACGCACCGCGCCAACAGGATCAACCGCACGCAGATCCGCTGATTCGGGGGGACGGGTGGCGCAGGCAGAGAGAGACAGCAGAGTAACGCTGATGATCCCGCAGAGTCGAACACTGAAGAGGTCTATTTGAAAAGGTCTCATAGCTTTTGGAAGCACAGCAGTAGTGATTACGGTTGCACAAACCTTATCTGAAACAGCAACAATTGCATAGGGAAGCCGCATCCCTTCGATTTATTCGGAACTTTTCAGGTTATATCAGCATAGAGTGTTGGCGGTAATCAGACAAATCTGTTTTGTTGCCTTGTTTTGGCAAGATGAAGGGGCTATCCTCATAAAATACTCCTCATTTTCTGGAAATTTGTTATGAAAACCCTTTTGATACTGGCAGGAAGCCTCGCACTTGCAGCCACTGCCTGGGCTGAACCAAAACCCTCTGTCATGTTCGGTGATACTCCGCAATCATTTGCAGAACAACTCCCCGAGACCAGTGCCATGGATGCAAAATGCACGCAGATGAGAGAGGAGATCCAGAACCTGAAAGGCAAGCCCCAGCGCCGTTCAGCACTCGACGCCCGCTTCAAGGCGGAGTGCAGTCGCAAGCAGCCGATTGTCGATGAACAACCTTTCCAGGGTGGAATGCAGGGACAGACGGGGCAGTAACCGACTCCCGATGACGCGCCTCATGCCTGCCCCACTCCTGATCCCGTTAATAACCGGCCGGGTTCTCATCGGCCTGATGCTCCTCTGCTGTCTGACTGCGGCCAATGCCCGGGATTACAGTGCTCTTTTCTCAAAGGTCAATGCATCCGTTGTTGTTCTGCATACCTTCGACTCCCCCGACAGCACTCCGATCAGGAAAGGCGATACTGTCACCAGCTCCGGTATTGGCTCCGGCGTCATTATCAGCAGTGACGGCAGGATTTTGACTGCCGCCCATATTGTTCAGACAGCCGATGCAGTCCTGGTCGAACTCCCGGATGGCAGCAAAATTCGCGCGAATGTCATCAACTCGGAGCCTGCGGCCGATCTCGCTTTGCTCAAGCTGGAGAGCCCGCCAGAAAACCTGCTGCCTGCAACGCTTGGCGATTCCGACAAGATCAAAATCGGTGAGGAGGTCATTATCATCTCCAACCCTTATGGTTTCAAGCACACACTCACCGCAGGGCATATCAGCGCCCGCTATAGCGGAAAGGAGCTTGGCGAAGCCTTTTCCCGTGGTGAATTTCTGCAGACCGACGCGACCATCAACCGGGGTAGCTCGGGGGGTCCGGTATTCAACGCATCCGCCGAAGTCATCGGAATTGTCAGCCACCTGGAAACCAAATCTGGTGGAAGTGAAGGACTTGGATTCATGGTGACATCAAACAGTGCGCGTAAACTGATGCTGAAAGGAAAACACTTCTGGAGCGGCATCACCTCGATTCCCATCACGCCGCGACTCGCCACGGCTATCGGCTATCCGTTTAACTATGGGGTACTGGTGCAGAAAGTATCCCTGGATTCACCATCAGCAGAAGCAGGAGTTCACGGCGGGGTCATTCCGGCAATGATCGATGATAAAAAATTGCTGCTTGGGGGCGACGTGATCATGTCAGTTGAGGGAGTGCCGCTGGCCACAAACAAAGAGCAGGGCGAAATACTGAAGAGAGTCAGCCTGCTCGAGGCTGGCGACTCCATTACTGTGAAACGTTTTTACATGGGGAATGTCAGTGAAATCAGCATTACCATGCCTTAAATTATTATAACTATTCAGCTTGTTGATATGTTTCCAGGCAAGTCACTGTTTTCGGGTGTATCTGCTGGAAACGTAGGAGGCAGGGACGCCGACTCGAGCCCACATGGCCGGTTCATGTTCCTGACGGAACCGGCATTTCCCACGTCCCTGTGGGTCAGATGTGTTCACGGCATTTTCCGGAAGATATGCCTGGAAACAGTGACGAATTAGCAATACCAGCAGGTTGTTAATGCTATCAATCTGCTTCAATCCTGCTGACGATGGCAGACCATATCAACGAGGTTAGAGAATATGAAAATAGTGAAAATTGCAACTGTGGCTGCTTTGGCAAGCACCCTCTCCTTTGCAGCAGTAGCAGAGACGGTTCAGCCTGCAGCAGCCGGCAACAAAGCTGTAGAGAAGTCTGCAACTCCATCGGGACCGCAGAGCGGCAATATGCCAATGGATGTTGGGCAGCAGCCAATATACATGGGGCAAATGCCAATGGGGGCCGGACAGAGGCCATTTGCAGTTGGGCAGATGCCCATGAACAGGGGACAGCGGCCAATGGGAGCAGGCCAGATGCCGATGAACAGAAATCAGAGGCCGATGGGTAGTGGACAAATGCCGATGAATAGAGGTCAGACGCCGATGATGGGCAGAGGCCAGGGAAATCGCATGGGCAGAGGTAAAATGGGGCATATGAATCCGCAAATGAAGCAGCAGATGATGGCCAGGAAACAGGCGCACATGAAAAAGATGGAGAATCATCTCGCCAACATCGAAGCGCTGCTGAGAGAGTTGGTCGAAATGCAGAAAAAGAGATAGTAGATTTAAGGAGTTACTATTATTCAATGTAACATCTCAATAACCCCGTGCGTGATCGCGGTCAGAAGACCGCTCCTACAGTTCTTATGTGGCGCCAGATGTAGGAGTGGTCATCTGACCACGATTGAAATGCGATAGCATTTTACTCGCATGCATGGAGTTATTGAGCAGTTACTATTCAATACAGGATGTCGAGGAGAGCCGTTATGACAGTAAAAAAGAGTACAACTGAAGAGACAGTGGATTTGGAATCTCTCAAAGAGGAGTTCGCCGCACTACGCAGCGATGTCGCCTCTCTTGTTGCAACCTTTGGAAAAATCACAGAATCGAAGGTTGAAGAAGCGACCGATTCAGTCACCGAGAGTCTCCAGGAGAATACGAACTGGGACGACATGAAATTGCAGATTGAGCAGGCCCGCGCCCAGGGAGAACAGTTGAGCCAGGATCTCGGCGAAGAGGTCAGCAGGCATCCATTGGCCAGCATTGCTATCGCCTTTGGTATCGGCTATATCGCTTCAAAAATCGTTAAATAGAGAGCAGCAGCGATGAAAACAACACTCTCTGATTTTGTGATCGCCTTCCTTGACCTGATGGAAGCGGAAGGCCGTACGCTGAAAACGGCCAGCATCCGCGTTGGCTGGGGCATGGCTTTTATTATTCTTGCTACGGTCTTTATCCTCGTTGCCAGCAGCAGTTTCCTGTGGGGAGTCTACCAACTCCTGATTACAATCGTCTCCCCCCCTGCTGCGTCCATGCTGATCTCACTATTCGCACTGATTCTTGCAGCAGTTGCGGCAGTGATTGCCAAAAAGGTCTCACGGTGAACCGCAAACAGGCCAGGGAGAACTTCTCCAATGTGGTCAGTGGAAAGCGCCGCAAAGCCAGAGTTGATCTTGATGAAGCCAAGGCCAGGTTAAGGCGGGTGGACGAAGATCTCGATATCAGCGCCTCCCTGCACTATCTTGGCAAGGGCGATCTGAAATCATCGCTGTTTGCCCTTGCGCCGGTTGCCCTTACCCGGGTCAAACAGGAAAACCTGCTGATACCTTTGCTGACCAGAGCTTTGCCGCTTGTCAGTCAATTACTTTCCTCGAGAAAAAAACCAGGCGCTAAACCGCAGAAAGAAAATGCATAAACAAAGGCTCTGTCTGCGTTAAGTGTTGGTCGGTAGATTCTTAATAATCACCTGTCTGACGGCCTCTATTTCGCGGCCAGAAGGCCGCTCCTACAGGAAGTGCTGATACCAAACGTAGGAGTGGTCATCTGACCACGATTGAAAAGAGATGCAAACCTGCCACATGCTCATGCCAACACTTAACGCAGACAGAGCCTAAACAAATCTCCTGACAGGTTTTGACCTTCGGCCGCGAGCAATTGGCAATATCAATTAACGTCTTCCGCCGCCTCTTCCACCACCGCCCCTACTGCGGCCGCCACCGCCACTCCGACCGCTGCTGCGGTTTCTGCTGCTTGAGGAGGCGCGCTTGTTGCCGCTTGAGCGTGTTTTGTGAGAGCGATTGAGGTTGCTCTTCGTTGAACCGCTGCGCTTCTTGTTCTTGCTGGAAGCGTACTTCTTGGGGGCTGCCTTTTTCGTTGTCTTGCGGGCAGGCGCTTTTTTCTTCGCTGCAGCCTTTGGCTTTGCTTTTGCGGCCGCTTTTGGCTTGGCCCTAGCTTTTGGTTTTGCCTTTGCGGCCGCCTTCGGCTTGGCCTTGGTTGCGGCTTTGGACTTCTGCTTGACGGGCTTTTTCGCCGCGACTTTTCCCTTCTTATCTTTTAATGCGCCAGCTCCCGCCTTGCGATCCTTGACCCCGGCACCCCCTTTACGATCTTTGAGAGCTGCGGTTCCGGCCTTGCGGTCCTTGATTCCGGCACTGCCCTTGCGATCTTTCAACCCTGCCGCTCCTCCCTTGCGATCTTTGAGCTTCTTGTTGTCCGCCAGTTTTCCCTTGTTTCGATCCTTTACTCCCGCACTTCTCTTGCGATCCTGGATTGCCTTCCGGTCTTTTGAATCAAGTTTCATATCGGTCTTTTTCCAGCCATTTTTGCCACTGTTCTTCGACCAGTTCTTGCCATCGTGACGATAGACACCGCCATTCTTGCCAACAAAAAGATTGTTCTTCCCTTTGGCAGCCCTTCCACCCGGACCTCTGGCCCCGGCGATAGTTTTTCCTCCGCGTGAACGCTGGCCTGCCTTTGCCCAGTTGTTGCTCTTTCTGGAAACGGATTTGCCCCAGGAGCCATAAGGCGTCCTGACTCCCGCACGTGATATACGACGGTTTGAATAAGGACTATAGGAGGAGCGAGAAAAGGCGCTTCCATAGGGGCCTCTGGCATAGCCGCCGCGGTAGTAGCGCCCTGTCCTGGGATTGTAGCCCGCTCTACCGCCTATACCGCCATAGGGTCCGTAGTGCCGGGGCCGCCCGCCCCTATAATAGCCATGTCCATAACGATAGCGCATGCCGCAGCCATACCCGTAGAAATGGGGACGGTAGTGATAACCGTAATAGCGATTATTCCCCCAGTAACTTCCAGCCCACAGACCCAGGCCGAACATCAGCACGCCGGTTGCCGCCACGTAGCTGCCGGAGTAGCCGGAGGTATAACCCACCACCACGTTGTCCGGTGTAGAGTCATAGACACGCACATAGGTCGCGTTGTACTTCGGACTATCTTCAGGGATGGAATAGATCGCTTCATCGACTTCTGTCGCTACCGCCCAGGGACCATTTGGGTCACTGGCAACGAACCAGACGCCATCGACAAGCGCATAGTAGAGGCCGGAGACCAGAAAGACATCGTTGGGCGAGTTGATGGCGTAGGAGACCGATGGAGTGGTTCCTTTGATCTCCACGAATTCCGGCTCTCCCTCGTAGTCAACCTCCGTGGTCGTATCCTTGCGGCTCACAGTCGCCTTCTGCGGAACCGATGCCAGCAGCACCGCTGCTTCTGCATCCGGAGTACCGGGAATCGCACTGAGCACATCGTTTTTCTTGTGATCTTCCGGTATTTTTGCAAACTCCTCCGGCAGATCTGCTGATGCCGCCTTCCAGGGCCCCTGCAGATTCTCCGATCGGAACCAGCGGCCCGCCGTCAGAAAATAGAAATTCTTGTCGTCATTGTCAAAAAAGAGATCGCTGTCAGTGTTGGTGACATACATCAGCTTTGTTCCGGAGACAAGCCCGAACTCGGGCGGCCCCTGCGTCTCTATCAGTTCTGATGGCTCT
>DAOUQU010000233.1 GCA_030625445.1 Gammaproteobacteria bacterium | reverse complement strand
CGCGACATGCTCTCCGGAAACAGCTTTGGCGATGCCGGGCATCGCGTAGTCATCGAGGAGTTTCTGCGGGGTGAAGAGGCCAGTTTTATCGTTATGGCGGACGGCAAGAACATCCTGCCCATGGCATCGAGTCAGGACCACAAGGCGGCGCTTGACGGTGACACCGGCCCCAACACCGGTGGCATGGGCGCCTACTCCCCTGCCCCTGTCGTAACTGATGAGATGCATCGGCGCATCATGCAAGAGGTGATCAACCCGACAGTCGAAGGTATGGCTGCAGACGGCCTTCCCTATACAGGCTTTCTCTATGCCGGCATCATGATTGACAGCGATGGCGTTCCAAAGGTTCTCGAATTCAATTGCCGCTTTGGCGACCCGGAAACCCAGCCAATCATGCTGCGCATGCAGTCGGACTTAGTCGCTCACTGCCTTGCGGCAATCGAGGGAACACTGGATCAACAGCAAACCGAGTGGGACAGCCGCGCCGCTGTCGGCGTTGTGCTTGCCGCAGGCGGCTATCCGGGCAGCTATCGAAGCGGCGACGTGATTCATGGTCTGCCTGAAGATGATCTCGACGGGGAAAAAGTATTTCACGCAGGAACCGCTGAACAGGATGGAGAGATAGTGACAGCAGGTGGACGCGTACTCTGCGCTACAGCACTCGGAGAGAGTGTCACCGAGGCGCAAAAACGGGCATATGAGCTGGCATCACGGATCAGCTGGGATAACTGTTATTTTCGTACAGATATTGGTCACCGTGCGATCTCTCGAGAACAAAAAACGGAACAGCAACAGGGATGATTCCAGAATCGCTATGGCGCATCTCTTTCTGGCTCTGCTTTGGCTTGACCGCCTATCTGTCACTGATGCCGCAGGAGTTTCTACCATCGGGCATCAATCTCTGGGATAAGCTCTCCCACTCCATCGCATTCGCGGCACTTGCACTGAGCGCCGCACTCGGCTGGCCGAAGAGAGATTTTTTTCGATCAGTTCTGATACCACTGCTACTGTTTGGCGTATTGGTCGAGGTTATCCAGTATTTTATTCCGGGACGCGAGTTCTCCCTGCTGGATATGCTGGCTGATGCTGTTGGCATCATTATTGTCTGGATCGGAATACGATTGCTGCAGTCGGGATCAGCAAGAGCCGCCTGATTTCAACAATGACCGATGCTGCTGTCGAAGCTTTGCAAGCTTTGGCGAGATCACTGCCTGGCAATATCCCTGCATGGAGTTATTGCGATAGTAATCCTGATGATACCCTTCAGCCGGAAAGAAGTGTGGAACTGGCAGAACTTGCGTCACAATCGGATCGCTCCAGAGCTTTTCTGCCTGATACTCCCTGATGATGGTTTCGGCCTCATCTTTCTGGCTGTCAGTGTGATAAAAAATGACGGAGCGATACTGGGAACCAACATCTGCGCCCTGGCGATTCAGGGTCGTTGGATCATGGATCGTAAAAAAAACTTGCAGAAGAGTCCGGACACTAACGACATCATTGTCGAACATCAACTGCACAACCTCTGCGTGCCCTGTGGAACCGGTGCAAATCTGATGATAATCCGGATGTTGAGTGTTACCGCCAGCATACCCGGAGACCACAGAGTCCACCCCACGAAGCTCCATAAATGCCGCCTCGAGGCACCAGAAACAGCCGCCCCCAAGTGTCAGCGTCTCAATTTCCATGACAGATCCTCCTAACGTGAAATGAAACCATGTGTTATCAAACAGATAATAACACTATTCATTTTTTAACTTTATGGTGTATACTCTCATCTGCAAATGCCCTCCTCTGTCAAAGGGGGATATATCATCACTCCCATAATAATGGAGATACACATGAAAACTTTGAAAAAGACTCTCGCTATCGCACTGTTAGCCGTATTCATCCTGCCTGCGTGCAGCAGCAAAACTGTTGTTGAAGAAGCACCTGCACCTGCACCAATGCCAGTAGAGAGAGGTTAATTTCTAACCTCCTGAACTCCGGGCAGATCTTCTGCCCGGAGTTCTTCCCTCCTCCCTCTTTTTTACCCGTCTCTACCCCCTCCTCAACACCCTCAGGCAAATTTTTTCACCAATGTGATAAATTTGTGAAAGATTTTTCAAGAAAGATGGTCTATTATTACGACTCTCTCAATGCAACTGAGAGTTATAATCATTAATCATTTGAGGAAACACACCATGAATACTGCCAAAAAAGCTTCCGGCGTCGCTATCGCAACAGCAGCCGCTGCACTCTTTCTATCCGGCATGTCCGGCATAGCCGTCGCCGCAGAAGGCGCAAGTGCTGATGTTCACTGCTATGGCGTCACCTCCTGCAAAGGCACAAGCGCTTGCAAAACAGCGTCCAACGCCTGCAAGGGACAAAACAGCTGCAAAGGACAGGGATTTCTCTCCATGAGCGCCGATGAGTGCGCTAAAAAAGGTGGAAAAACTTCCGAAGGTTAATCCACTATTCAGACTCTCCGGACAACACGTCCGGAGTCTCTCCCTCCCCCGTCCAAGCAGTATCTTAATGCCCGCATCCCCACAACTACCCGCACTTGGCTTTGGCCTTGGATTACGCAAGGAACACTACACCACGATTCTTGAGACATCTCCTGATGTTGACTGGTTCGAGGTGCTGACCGAAAATTATCTGGTCCCCGGCGGCAAGCCACGCTATTTTCTCGATCAGATCAGGGAACGTTATCCTGTCGTCATGCATGGGGTCTCCATGTCGATCGGCGGCAGTGATGCACTCAATATGGATTATCTGCAACAGGTCAAAGAACTGGCGCAGCAGATTCAGCCTCACTGGATCTCCGACCATCTCTGCTGGACCGGCCTCAATGGCCTCAATGCACATGACCTGCTGCCGCTCCCCTACACTGAAGAGGCTGTCAAACACGTGGTCGAACGCGTTGAGAAGGCGCAGGATTTTCTTGGCAGACGCATGTTGCTGGAGAATGTCTCCAGCTATGTCACCTATACCGATTCGGATATGTCTGAGTGGGAGTTTATCAGTGCTATCGCCGAACAGGCTGACTGCCTGATACTGCTGGATGTGAATAATATCTATGTCAGTTCAGTCAACCATGAGTTCGATCCACTTGATTATCTGCATGGCGTTCCAACTGACAGGGTGCAGCAGTACCATATTGCCGGCCACAGCGATTTCACCGATTATGCAATCGACACCCATGATGCTGAAATCATC
>DAOUQU010000365.1 GCA_030625445.1 Gammaproteobacteria bacterium | reverse complement strand
TCAATAACATTCAAAATTAGTTTACAGTTTAGCCTGTCATCCCGAGGGAAGTGAGGAACGAATGACGAGGGATCTTGAGGCATAGGACGTTAGGATCTCTCCTGCGTCGAGATGACAACTGTAAGCTGAGGATTTTGTCGGGATGACAAATTGTAGTCCGGAGATTATTAAGAGTACCAGGAATGAGTAAAATGAAAACCAGTAATAATCGCCATGACGTCATTATCGTCGGTGCGGGTATGGTTGGCGCAGCGGTTGCCTGCGGACTGGCTGAGGCGGGCCTTGAGGTTGCCGTGATCGAGCAGCATGAACCGCAGCGCGAGTGGCCTGCGGAGGAGATCGATTTGCGTGTCTCCGCCATCAACCGTGGATCGCAGCAGCTGCTGGACAATCTTGGCGCCTGGTCAGGCATCGTGCGGCGCGGTGTTCAGCCCTACAGGGAGATGCGTGTATGGGATAACCTCGATATGGGGGATATCCATTTCGACAGCGCCGCCATCGGTGAGGCAGATCTTGGCCATATCATCCAGAATCGGACCATTGTTGCCGCGTTGTGGGATCAGATGGAGAGCATCGCCAACATCCGCCTCTACACCTCCACCACTGTTGAAAAAACGCTTGCCGGCAGCAGCGATATCAGCGTCACGCTGGAGAGCGGCGAGCAGCTGCATGCGCAGCTGCTGATCGCAGCCGACGGCAGCAATTCGCAGATGCGTGACAAGGCGGGTATTGCGGTCAATATCCACGATTTTCATCAAAGCGCTGTGGTTGCAACTGTCACCACTGCCAACGCACATCAGGAGACCGCGTGGCAGCACTTCCTCTCCACAGGCCCGCTGGCGTTTCTGCCGGTCAGCAGCACGCAGTGCTCGATTGTCTGGTCGACCACAGCCGAACATGCTGCGGGACTGATCGAGATGGATGATGCCGATTTTTGTGAAGCGCTTGCAGAAGCATCGCAACAGCGTCTTGGAGAGATCACAGAGACCTCTGCGCGTGCTGTATATCCGCTGGTTTCCAAGCATGCAGAAACTTATATCGGCAACAGGCTGGCGCTGGTCGGAGACGCGGCGCATCAGATCCATCCACTTGCGGGACAGGGCGTCAATCTTGGTTTTCGCGATGCCGCACTCCTCATCGAGGTGATTGTGGATGCGCGGCAGAGAAACCGGCCGATCGGGTCGCACTCTGTGCTGAGACGTTATGAACGCTCCCGCCGGGGTGACAATTTAGTGACGCAAAAGAGCATGGAGGCGATTAACGGGCTCTTCAGCAATGACACGCCTGGAGTGCGCCAGCTGCGCAACCTGGGACTGACTATCGCCGACCGCATTGCCCCGGCAAAGGCTTTTTTTATGCGCCAGGCTCTCGGCATGGGGGGTGAAGTGCCGAAACTGTGCAAACCCCGGTGGTGACCGGGTATGCACTACACTCATCAATTATTAGTGAGACCAGGCCTCAGGTTTAAGGCATGAAAACCTCCTTAATCTCTGGCAAAGACGCAGAGACGCAAAGGGTTTTTCTTGGCGAATTTTGCGGTTTTGCGAGAGATATGTATGAAAATTGACGCATTTGTAAAGATGTTTGTTACTCAAGGATTACAAGCCACCGCACTTCTGATCATAGTAACAATGCTGGCGGCCTGCGGGCAGAAAGGTCCGCTCTATATGCCTGATGAAAAACAGGATGAAAAGAAACAACACAGTGAACAGAATCAATCCAAGAGTTAAATATGGACCATTTCCACTACATCGATGACCAACTGCATGCCGAAGAGGTCCCGCTGGCGCAGATTGCAGAACAATACGGTACCCCTTGCTATGTCTACTCCCGCGCCACGCTCGAGCGCCACTGGCATGCCTTCAACGACGCCTTCGAGGGGCATCCGCACCTGGTCTGCTATGCGGTCAAGGCCAACTCCAATATTGCCGTCCTGAATCTGCTGGCGCGCCTCGGC
>DAOUQU010000084.1 GCA_030625445.1 Gammaproteobacteria bacterium | reverse complement strand
CAGTCTCTGGAGTCCGTTGTTCAGCAACAGAAGGCGGTGCAGTTGTATCACTACTCTGTGATGACTTTGAGCTCGATAATCCGGACATTTCAATGAGATCAGGACGAATCAGCAGTGCAACGGCGGCAATAATAACCAGTAAGAGAAATATGCGAATCAATGCAAACATGCGGGTGTTCCAGAGTAGCTGTAAAATTATTTATAGTTTAGCATGAGGTGGAGCGGTTGCGGCTATGCGATAATATTCTGATGAATAGAATCGCAATAAAACCTGAGTAATGTCAGCATTTGATGCGCGCTGGATGCCTTTGTCACAGCTGCGTTATGCGTGTGTCGACCGCTCTCTTTATGGCTGGTTGTCTGATAACGGCTCATTGACACAACGCCTGATCGAACATTGTGATGGCAAATTCGAGGTCAGGCTCAGATCCCAGAGGTGGAAGGCGCCGCTGCTCTCGGAATCCAGGCTGCTTGACATGAAGATTGGCGAATATGCGATGGTGCGCGAAGTCGAACTGCTGTGTAACGGCACTCCGCATGTCTATGCCAGAACGCTGATACCGAAAAGCAGCCTCACCGGCAGAGCAAGCCATCTGCGGGGGCTCGGCAGCAAGCCACTCGGTGCACTGTTGTTCAGTGATCCAACAACCAGGCGCAGCGCCATCGAGTATGCCAGACTGCTGGCGAGTCATCGTCTCTACCAGTGGGCGATGAGTTCGATGTCAGAGATGGAGAGCGAGCTTTGGGGGCGGCGTACACTCTTCTGCTATGCCGGCAAGCCACTGTTAGTCAATGAAATTTTTTTACCCGCAATCTGTGAACACAAACGGCGATGAGTGAAACCATACAATCACGACTGTCGCTCTATAGCGAGTTGATTCGCCTTAATCGCCCGATTGGCATCCTGCTGCTGCTGTGGCCGGGATTATGGGCGTTGTGGGTTGCCGGCGAGGGTGAACCGCCATGGTGGATCGTGCTGATTTTTATTGCAGGAACGACACTGATGCGCTCGGCGGGATGCGCCATCAATGACTATGCCGATAGGGATCTGGACGGGCATGTGCAGCGCACAAGTCAGCGGCCGATTGCCAGCGGACGGGTCTCTCCGCGTGAAGCTCTGATGGTTGCAGCACTGCTGGCGTTGCTGGCATTTATGCTGGTGCTACTGCTGAATAACAAAACCATTCTGATGTCCTTCGTGGCCGTTGCCCTGGCAGCAATCTACCCCTTTATGAAACGTTACACGCACATGCCGCAGCTGGTGCTTGGCATGGCATTTGGATGGGCGATCCCCATGGCATTTACTGCATTGCAAAACCAGGTCCCCGCCGTTGCCTGGGTGCTGTTTGCTGCGACAGTCATCTGGGCGTTGATTTATGACACCATGTATGCGATGGTTGATCGTTATGATGACCTGAAAATCGGCATCAAATCGACGGCGATTCTGTTCGGCAGTTATGACCGGCTGATCATCGCTCTGCTGCAGCTGCTGATGCTGGGGTTGCTGTTGTGGGCTGGTTTCCTGGCAAGCAGGGGAGGCTGGTACTGGCTTGGAGTTGGTACGGTGGCACTGCTGTTTCTCTATCAACAGTGGTTGATCCGCGAACGTGATCCGGACGCCTGTTTCAACGGTTTTCTGAATAATAATTATGTGGGAATGGCCCTGTTTGCCGGGCTATTCCTGGATTACGTTTAAAAAAAGTTGGCAGTAAGCAACAAAAGAAAGTTGGCAGTCATCAGTTGGCAGTATGCAGCAAAAGAGAGTTGGCAGTTTTGTTTTATTACTGCAAACTGCATACTGTCAACTGCCAACTTGTTTTAAAGGAGTGAAGTAGTATGAGACTCAAATATGCGGTGATATCCCTGTTTTTGACGGTTGCGCTGGTTGCCACGCCGGCCATGGCAAAAAAGAAACACAAAAAGCAGGTTGATGCACTGCATACCCTGGCCAGTTTGCCCAAGGCCAGCATGATTATGGAAGAGAATGGCAAAATCCGCATCTCCAAACGCGCAGACGTGCCCAGAGTTCCGGCGTCAACGATGAAACTGTTGACCGCCCTTGCCGCCATCGAGCGCTGGGGGTTAAAGCATCGTTTTCATACTGATTTTTTTGTGGATAAGCAGAAGCGATTGTGGATCAAAGGGTATGGCGACCCTTTCCTGGTGTCGGAAGAGCTGGATCTGATCGTCACGGCATTAAAAGGCAAGGGATTGAAGCAAATAAACGGCATTGTGCTCGATGGCAGCTACTATGCGCCGAACCTGGTCATCGACGGGCGCTCCAAGACAGACAACCCTTATGACGCGCCGATCACCGCGCTTGCTGCAAATTTCAATACGGCTGCAATCAAGAAAACCAAAAAGGGAAAGGTGGTGATCAGTGACAAGCGCACGCCGTTAACGCCTGTGACCATTGCGCTGACAAAGGAGAAGATTCGCAAGCACGGCAACTGGAGGGTCAATCTGGGCACGGAAAAACGCGCCGAGCGCTATTTTGGCGAGCTATTTCTGGCGAAACTGAAACAGCAGGGCATCAAGGTCGGGGGAGAGATAACAACAGGCAAAGTCAATCGGCACTGGAAGCCGTATTATATCCATGAAAACAGCCGCGACCTGGAGAAAGTGCTGAAGTCAATGTTGTATAACTCCAGCAATTTCATCGCCAACCAGATCTTTCTGCAGCTGGCGGAGAGAGATGCCAACGACAAGCCGATCACCATGGCTATGGCGAGCCGTTCGATGATGAAGTGGAGCAAAAACCGTTTTCACTGGAACAACTACACTATTCTGGAAGGCTCCGGCCTTTCACGGGGAACCAAGCTGTCAGCACGCCAGATGATGGAGGTGGTGAAGGCATTTACCTCCTACCGCTTTCTGCTGAGAACCTTCAAAAAAGGCAAGGTGATGGCCAAGACCGGAACGCTCAAAGGCGTTAGCTGCTACGCCGGTTTTGTCAACCGCAATGGCAAATGGCAACCTTTCAGCGTGCTCATCAATCAGTCGGTCGGTGGCAACCTGCGCAAAAATGCAGCGTTGCAGATGACCGGCCATAAGAAATTACCGGTCATCTGTGATGACTCCAGGTGTTAGAAGATATAGGACTGAGTAGAAAAGATAGGACTGAGGACTGAGACGTGAGGACTGAGAGATGAGGAGTGAGCCGCATCCTATGTGCCGAGTACTGAGGTTTGATTGTTGTTACTCAGTCCTCGTTACTCGTTACTCAGCCCTATTACTTCTGCTTTTCATCTTCATCTCAACGCCTCTCCTGGCATCTCAAGCCACACCCCCGGCCAACGCCATTGCAAGCGCCCACCCGCTGGCAACCAGCGCCGGAATCGAAGTGCTGCAGCAAGGCGGCAATGCATTCGATGCGGCCGTCACGGTAACGGCCGTGCTCGCCGTGGTGGAACCCTACTCCTCCGGAATCGGGGGAGGGGGCTTCTACCTGCTGCATCGGCAACGGGATAATCACCAGATGATGCTGGATGCACGGGAAAAGGCGCCATTGGCGGCAAGCCGTGACATGTATCTCGATGAGAAAGGCAAGCTGACCAAAGACTCCATGGAGGGGCCGCTCTCCGGGGGGATCCCCGGAATTCCGGCAGCCCTGGTTCACCTGGCGCAACACTATGGAAATCTGCCGCTGACACAGACACTCGCACCGGCGATCAAGCTTGCCACAGAGGGTTTTGCTGTCGATGACTACTATCGCCGCATGGCCGGCATGCGGCTCTCTCTGCTGCAGCGCTACCCGGCAACATCGCAAATTTTCCTGCACAACAATGAAGTTCCCGATAATGGTTATCTGATCCGTCAGGCTGATCTTGCTAAGACGCTGGCGCAAATTGCGCAAACTCAGGGGAAAGCCTTTTACTCCGGGAAGATCGCGCAGCAGATGGTCGCTGAAGTGTCACAGGCCGGCGGCATCTGGTCACAAAAGGATCTTGAGACCTACCAGCTCAAAGAGAGAGAGCCGATTCGCGGTCAATACAGGGGTTGGAATATCACCTCGGCAGCACCTCCCTCTTCCGGTGGCATCGCTCTCGTCACGATGCTCAACATCCTCGAACCCTATGATCTCCCCGCCATGGGTAAAGCAGAGCGCATCCATACGATTGTCGAAGCGATGCGTCACGCCTACCGTGATCGCGCACTATTTCTTGGAGATGCGGACTTTGTCAAAGTGCCAGTCAGGCAACTCATCGGTCGGCAGCATGCCAGCTTCAAACGTCGCTGGATAAAGGCGGATGAAGCAACCCCGAGTGCGACCTTTCCACCTGTCACTGCGAGTGAATCAAAGGGTGCGGATACTACCCATTTCTCAATTCTCGACCAGCATGGAAACCGCGTTGCAGCGACATTGAGCATCAACTACCCGTTTGGCTCTGGCTATGTGGTTCCGCACACGGGGGTATTGCTCAATGACGAGATGGATGATTTTTCTGCAAAGCCCGGAGTCCCCAATGCCTACGGACTGGTCGGTTCACAAGCCAATGCCATAGCGCCTGGAAAACGTCCGCTCTCGAGCATGTCTCCAACATTCATCGAAAACGGCGAGCGTGTCGCTATCCTGGGAACACCCGGCGGTAGCCGCATCATCAGCATGGTGTTGCTGGGCGCCCTGGAGTTTATGCAGGGGGGTGATGCTGCAGCTGTGATCACACGGCCGCGTTTTCACCATCAGTATCTGCCCGATAAAATTCAGTTTGAACAATCGGCATTGAGCGATCAAGTGCGGGAAAAGCTCAAGCAAATGGGTTACATGCTCGCACAAAGAAAATCACCCTACGGAAATGCTAGCTCTGTGTATGGAAATATGCAGGCCATTATCTGGGAGAGGAACAAGCAGCAAGTGGAAGCAGCAAGTGATCCGCGTGGCATCGGTGCAGCGCAGGTTAAAAGCATGAGTGAGTAACAAGTACCGGGGTGTGAGTGAAAACACCCCCTCCTCGTACGGTTTCCAGCTGGATATCCCTCTTCATAAAAAAAGCCCCGCTGAGACAGCGGAGCTTTAAGTGTCACTAATCATCCTGATGCAATCAGGCCGAGTTCCATTCGGTGCACATACGAAAAGGTGCTTTTATCTCCCTATCCGGCCAGTCCATTAGCCGTCACTCCTTATGAGAACCTCCATGGTTCAGTTTTTCGTATTTGCTCCTCCTTCTTAGTGACGGCTTAACTATAATACAAAACCACCCCGTCCGTCTGTAGGAAAATTCTGATTTTGTTGTAGGAAAATTCTGATTTTGATGCGATTGCTGAGGTGTGAGGGGGACGTAACAGATAGTAGCGAGGAGCGAGGACTAAGCAACATCGTCAAGAACCTTCTCTATTTGAAGAGGATAAAGACCGTTTTGTTGCGCTTCAAGAATCGTAATCTCACCTATCCCCTCTAGCGTGTATCCAATATTGATATTCCAGCTCAGAGACTCATCGCGAACAATCTCTCCCTTCTGAAATTCTAAAAACAACGTATCATCTTTTTCATAATAAACAATTTTCATGTCATTCACCTTACGCGCCATCGAATCATGAGAGTTTTGATAATTATGGCTTTTCCCATAACCACTGCTGCACACATCAGATTATCATCACGCTCAGAAAATTTGTAATAGATCCAGCCATGTCCAGCCTCCACATCCATATAATCACCCAATTCTATGAGTTTTTTCACTTCAGGCAAGGTGATTTTTCGTTTTGCCATCGCTTCAATAGCGTGATTAGTCAGCCAAACATTTTTCCCTAATTTCTCACTGTAAAAATATTCACTCATGGTAGTCGAATGCCCGATACCCACCGTTCAGTAACCAGCGCATTCCATTTTGCCAAATTCAAATCGCTATCTATCATTTCTTGAACCATCTCTTCTGCAGTGATCTTGGGCAGCCGAGCGTGAAACATCCATCAACATACGCATTATACCATCGAGTTTTCTCGTATCAAAAACCAACTTTCTATCATACCCAACAACCTTTTTTCGCACTCTGTTAGCAGAGATCCAGAATACAGGTCAGGGAAAAGATAGTAGCGAGTACTGAGACGTGAGGAGTGAGGGGCACCCTAGCACTTGGCCTGTCGACCCAAAAACGGCATTCGTTTATCCGAGTTAATTAACATTGAAATTTCGGATTGTATATCCGAGATTTCAATGTTATTGTGGGCTCATGCTATCACGTCATGAGTATTTTAACGAACTGGATGCAGCGACTCACCGGGCGCCGGTGGTCTCCCTACTTGGCCCACGGCAGTGTGGGAAAACGACCCTGGCCAGGTTATTTGGTGATAAACAGGGCGCTTGTTAGCGGTGGTCTATAAACGCGCATAGATGGCGGACAAGTGATTGTGTCCAAATTCACGTGCTCATTTTCAGATTATTTGATGGGGAGAGGTGCGCGTCTGATGACCTGCTTCCCTGCCAATCATCTCTAGCTGGTTATTGATTAAAAAGGGATCTCGTCCTCAATGTCCTTCTCCATGTCATCGAACAGATCCGGCTGCTGTTCCATTGCTTCAAAATACTCCCTAAACGACCAGAACTGATCGCCATATTCACATTCGTATGCCATGAGCAATTTATACAGGAATAGGCGGATTTCATTGGCTGTTTCATCCGAAAGGGTTGGCGTGCTGGCAAAGGTCAGTGATTGTAGATTCATAGTGATTTCCTTTTGTTGATAAAAATTGTGCCGATGTATTCGGCAACAATTCCCTTGTCGGGTACTCTGGGAAGTCAGGCTTTCATGATGTCCTCCCTTTTTTTCCGGGTGCGGATTTTGGCCGTTTTTTCCTGCTCGCCGCGCGCTTTTCCTGATTCTCTTTCGCCTCCTTGAGGCGATAAGAGTCTGCCTCGATGGAGACGATCTCCGAACGGTGGATCAGGCGGTCCACCAGTGAGACAACGCAGGCGGCATTGGGGAACACCTC
>DAOUQU010000270.1 GCA_030625445.1 Gammaproteobacteria bacterium | reverse complement strand
CCTGGTTCCGGCGCTCATTCCTTCGACATGCACCCTGGCGTCATTGGGACGTATGCCGACCAGCACCGGCTCATCCTTGCTGTTGAAATCTGTCTGCAGAGTGGCAAAAGAGTTACCGGTCAGTGCGGCAAAATGTTCGCTGGCCCGCTTGATCAATGGCCCCTGGTTCCGCTTGCGATACTCTTCGATCTGATCGCGCAAGATCCGCGCAGCGAGTTTCACACGCACATAGTGCCCGGCGCGTGAGCGGATGTCAGTCAGCAGCAACTGGCTCTCCTCCGCCAGGCGTGCGACCGCGTCGCTGCCATCCATCAGCTCCAGCTCCTTCTGCAACCGCCCCTTCTCTTCAGCCAGCTCTCTCTGCAGCGGCTGCAACTCCTCTTCGATATTGCGCTCGAGGGCTGCGATCTCTGCAGGCAGACTATCCGCATCTGCGTGCTCCGATTCACGCTCAAGAGCTGCAAGGTTTGCTCCTTCGCCAGCCTCTAAAATTTGCTGCTCCATAGCGGCCAGCTCCTTTTTCAGCTGCAGATAGCTCTCAGAGCTTCGCTCGGCTGCTTCGAGTTCAGAGGGTACGCTGCACTGCGCCTCGACACAGAGCGCCTGCAGTCTATCCTGCATACTTTTGATCGCCTCTGCAGACTCATGCATATCCCGGTGGAGTTTGTCCGACTGTTTTTCCAGGGTCTCACGTCTGGATTGGCGGTCACGGTTCCCCGACAGCAACGCATTGAGTCGAACCACCGCATCCTCTTCGGCAAGTTCAGAGAGATCCTCTGACACCTGATCGATAACCTGTTCGACCTGCTTGCGGAAAATCACGGCATCCCTGTCGATGCCATCGATACGCTGCTGCAGTTCGTCTGCTTCAGCAAGTTTGCCAAAGAGCTCTCCACACTTCTCAATCAGCGCATTCGCTTCTGCTGGCGAAGCATCGATCGTTAGACCCAGCCCCTCGACTGCCTCCTTCCATTGCGATCTCCAGGCATCGAGCTCACACTCCTGCTGATGCTTGTCACTGCCGAGAGAGCGCAGTTTCTGTTTGAGCCTGGTCTCCTCCTCGAGCAGCATCTGACGCCGCTCCGCCAACAGGTCAATTGCAGTGATGACTTCCCCGGCGATAGCCAACAGACTCTCAAACGACACGCTCTCTGCGGACATCTTGTCCAGCGCAGCAAGCTCAACACCAATACTCTTAATATTATTTTTAAGTTTTTCTTTTATCTCTTTGTTATTTATTTTCTTTTCTTTTATTTTATTTGCCAACTCCTGCAATTTTTCCACTCTGCCCAGCCATTCACGCATCTCACGCGGAGGCAGAGGTTCGATGCCGCAGGGCTGCCACAGCAGCAGCCACCGGTGGCCGATCTGCTGCTGCTCGTCGGTAAAGTCAAGAAGCTGCTGCGCTATCCGGGTAGAGCGGCTTTCCACCTCCTGCTGACGAGCAGCCAATGCCGCCAGTTGCTGCACTCGATCCGCCTCACGACGCAATCGGTCCGAGACCTCGTCTGCTTCGGCGATGCGCTGTTCAAACTGATCAGGAAGCGGACTCCCGGCATCGAGTTCATTGAGCTCGGAGTCGATGTTTTCATCATCGACCCAGCGACGCCGCAGCAAACCCCACAGCTGATCTCGCTCATCACGACTCTCATCGAGACGCTCTTCGCTAGGCACTTCACCGACACCCTGCACCTCTCCGATCTGCCTCTCCGCCACATAGCGACTCTCCGTCAACTCCTCCTGCTTCTCTGTGAGACGCTGCAGCTGCCCGACGACCCGATGGTAACTCTCTTCGAAACGGTTGATGCTCTCGTGCGTCGGCAGCGGTAGCAACACAAGATCGTGCAGACCTCCCTCCCATAACGCCAGCTGCGCCAGTCCGGCGACTCCCTGCTGCTCAAGCAGTTCCAGCTCCTTGTGGCCGGCATCAAGCGCACGCTCGGGATCACCCTCCCTTCTGGCGGTATTGATCGCGCTGCGAAGCGCATCCGCAGAGCTTGTCTCCGCAAGTTGCTGACGCTGCTCGCGGCACTCCTGCAGGGCGGTTTCATTCTCATGCAGCCCCCTCTCAACGCCCTTTAGTGCAGCAGTCAGCTGCTGCTGACTGACGCCCAACCCGGCGATGCGATGTCGTCTCGCATAGACCGGACGCAGCTGTTCCGCATTATCCAGTTCGAGATCAGGCCGGATCTCCTGCAACTGCCTGTTAGCATCGGAAAGGAGCTGACTGCATCTCACCCGCAGATCCGGCCGATCCTGCATCGCCTTGCGATGCGCACCGACTCTCTGATGCAGTTCTTCAATGGTTTCACCTAGATCCAGCAGAACCCCATTGACAGAAATTACTTTAAGTTTATCCTGTATCTCATTGTCACTATTTTCTGTTTTTCGATTTATCTCCCGCGCAGTCTCAAGTTTCCCGGCTGCCTGTTGGCGTCGTTTAGTGAAATCACCAGAGAGAGCAACCACATCTCCGAGGGCTGTAAGCTGAAGCAATTGTTCACTGCGGCGAGCTAATTTTGGCTGCACACGCCGGATACGCTGCAGGCGGTTCAGCTCACTGACGGATATGGAAATCCCTTCGACGACCTCATTCAAACGACTGACTGCGCTCTCTACTTCGCTGCACTTTGTTTTCCACAAGGAGGATGAAAGTGACTTCTCCCTGATCTCCCGCTGCAATGCGTTGTACGCCTTCACCAGCGTATTGATACGCCG
>DAOUQU010000045.1 GCA_030625445.1 Gammaproteobacteria bacterium | reverse complement strand
TTTATTAAATCTGTAAACAATCCGATCGATTATATCAACATGTTTGACATGTACTTTATATCATCAAAAGTTGAATCATTTTCATTAACAATGCTTGAGGCAGGGTTAATGAGAACCCCCGTATTATCATTTAACGACAATGAAGGCCCGTGCGAAATTTTAAATAACAATGTTACAGGATTTTTGGTGAACAGCACAAAGGAGGCTGCAGAAGTTATTGAACGGAGCGTTACTGATACCACTAAACTAAAGATAATTACCGATAATTTCTATCAAGAGATAGATGAGCGCTTTAATATAAATAATATTGGCGAAGAAATATATGATGTAATTATAGATATTGCAACCAGAAAACCACCCAAGGCGTGGCGTGAGGTTCGCTGATCCCTATCGTGGACAGTAAAACAACCTCTATTTATACCCCATATTTACGGATGTTTTTAAAATAGTGAATTCTGAAACGACGCACATAATATACGAACGGATTGTGTTTTTTGTTCTTTTTCTCGACCTTGGTATAAACAATAAATTTTTCTTCATTCCTAATCAATCTCTGTTCAAAGGAAGTGAAGCCTGATGATCCAACCAACCACTCGTACTTCTCAAGCTCCACAGCCCTGTCATCAACATAAAATATCTTTTCATAAAGGACAAAAAGGTACCCCAGTCCTTTGTTATATAAATACGTATTGAGCTCAATATCGTTTTCGCGCTTACACAAGGTCAAGTATGTTTTCACCACTGCTATTAATCCATCAATAAGCTGCTTCGATGCTGCAGAAGTTGAACTCGAACTATCTCTACGACGATAGGCCAGTAAAATATCTTTTATGTGCTTAACTTTTTTTGCATCATAGTATATTCGAGGCAGCGCTTCATCGTCCTCAGCTATTATTTCCGTAATAAATGCAAAGTCCAGAGACTCGAGGTACTCTCTTCGGTACAATCTCAGCCAAACCATTACACCGCCCATTCCAGGGTGTTGTAAATACATCTTTCCGTTGACAATAGTATTATGATCCATGTCACGGATATACTCTTTCTCTTCCATCCCTATCGTTCGGTGGTTAAAACTTAGTATGTCAATATCATCGACTATACAAGCTGCATACATATGCTCCAGCGCGTTCATACCTGCCAGATAGTCATCACTGTCCATAAAATAAACATATTCTCCAATAGCATCTTGCAAGCCTCTGTTTCTAGCAGCGCCCTGACCCTGATTTTTTCTGTGGTTAATAATCCTTATTCTTGAGTCTTTATCTGCATATCTAGTCAGAATAAGCAATGAATCATCGATACTACAATCGTTAATACATATGACCTCGATATCTTGCAATGTTTGCGCAATAAGAGAATTTAAACACTCTTCCAGATAATGCTCGACATTGTAAACCGGAAGAACCACACTAATTTTCATTTACTATTACCTTTCAGTGCATTCTCAACCAAGTTATAGAATATAAATATCACCATTTTTATGTAAATCTAAACAAATTTTCTTTTCAATTTCCCATTTATGACCCACCCATCCTTCCCAGGTAAATCCCACTATAAACTTTTTCAGACCTTTAAACTCTTCAGCTAAAAGCATCATATGCAAAATACAGAATCCTGTACTTGGATCATTTGAATTGCCTCCATTAGCCGGAGAAATCATCTTACTTATGGATTGATACTGCTCTTTGGAAATTGCGTGTGTTGGGATATGGTTTAACTCTTGAAAATTCAGGATATGCCCGGACAACTCATCCTGAGTTAGTATCTTGCTACTATCATATAGATTTAGAGGTCGACTGAACCAAACAGAGGAAATATCTTTCTTTACATATTTATTAATCTTTTTTCTGTATGAAAATTCAATTGCCGGGTCTCCGATATTGAGCACCCCTAGAATGTCAGTTTTCTTCCCTGTTCCTTTTGAGTAGTTACTTGCACAGTTCATTCTGATAACCACCTCCGAATCATCAATAAAACCAGATAGTAATTTCCTATTAATAACATTTGTCTTTATTGGAGCGTTACCAACAAGAACAACTCTTTTTTTCTCTTTAAGAAAACTCTCTACTATTTTTACAAAAGACATTAGTTAATCCACAATCATGGCTATTCACTACCTATTCCAAGCGGTAATGGCTTAGTCGCTGTCAAAAAATAACTTACCGATCCTGCTTGCCCTGTTGTCCCTCTTCTGTGTTGCGCCGTTTGAATTCAGACGGCCTGTTCAGTCACTGCGAAGATTATTCACTAACTCATTTGAGTATGCTTCTTGCAAAAACAATGGCGTCTTCCCGGCCGCTGCCCGCAGGGTAATAGCCAGTACGAAAACCGATCTCATTGAAACCGGCCATGTGATAGAGAGTGCTGGCCCTGTTATTCGATGCACGGACTTCAAGAAAGACCGTGCCCGCTTTTTTTTGATCGGCAATCTGCATCAGGTGATTCAGCAGTTGTCGTCCGTGCCCCCTGCCCTGTTTCTGTGGATGAATACAAAGATTCAACAGATGCGCCTCGCCAGCGGCCATTGACATCACGCCATAGCCAATGATCTGCTGCTCCAGATCACAGATCACCATCTCATAACCGGCTGAGAGGCAGTCTCTAAAGTTTCCTTCCGACCAGGAGTGCGCATAAGCTGCTGTTTCTATCTCCATCACAGTTGAGAGATCCTGCGCCGTCATGGCACGGAAACAGGGCATCATGAATTGCATCACCGCACTCACTGCAACTGCTTCATCAGTAGTTGCAGATCCTGCCATGATTTGGCTTTTTCACTGGGCTTGCGCAACAGGTATGAGGGATGGTAGGTCACCAGCAATGGAATTTTTGATTCGCCATAGTGATGCATCCTGCCGCGCAGCCGTCCAACAGCCTCGTCTGACTGCAGCAGGTTTTTAGCGGCAACGCCTCCGGCGGCAAGAATCACTTCAGGCTGAACCAGGTCAATCTGCTGCTGCAGATAGTCATGGCACGCTTTCATCTCCTCTACATCAGGGTTGCGATTCCCGGGAGGTCTGCAATTGAGAATATTGGCAATATAGACGCTCTCGCGGGAGAGCCCGGCAGCCAGAAGCATCTGGTTTAACAACAACCCTGCCCGGCCGACAAACGGCAACCCCTGCCGGTCCTCCTCCTCTCCCGGAGCTTCGCCAACCACCATCACCCGGGCATTTTGATCTCCCGCCCCAAACACCGTGTTTTGACGGCCCTGAGACAGGGAACACTTGCGGCAATTGCTAACAGCCGACTGCAGCGACTCCCAGTCTGTAGGAAGTTGCGGCATGGGCTGCTCAAGCATCGACTCCTGTGACACCTGCCACGGTTCATGCTCAGGAATTACTTCATGATGCTGATCTGCCGGCAGATCGCGGCGCACCCAGTACTGAATACCCATGGCATCCAGCATCTCTCTGCGCCGCTGATCAAGCAACAATGGAGCCGGTTCGTGATCAGACATCGCCGCCCTGGGGATGCGCACGCTCCTCCCTATCAAGCAGCCGGTTGATCGCGTTCACATAGGCTTTTGCAGATGCGATGACGATATCTGTATCCGCCCCCTGGCCGTTAATGATGCGTTCATCCTGCTTGAGACGGACGGTTACCTCACCCTGGGAATCAGTCCCAGTGGTAATATTATTCACCGAGTACAACTGCAAGACAGCATCAACTCCGGTCAGCTTTTTGATCGCCTTGAAAGCCGCATCCACAGGACCTCCGCCCGCGGCAGTGACGCTCATCTCTTCGCCGTCAATCGCCACCACCACTGTAGCAACAGGTGTCTCACCAGTCTCGCTGCACACCTTCAGCGACAACAGACGAATACGCTCACTCACGGCCTCACTGTCGGTTTCGGAGACGAGGACCTGGAGATCTTCATCGAAGATTTCATGTTTTTTGTCGGCAAGATCCTTGAAGCGTCGAAAAGTTTCGTTCAAATCCTCTTCGCTGTCGAAACGGTGCCCCAACTCTTCCAGGCGACTTCGAAGGGCGTTGCGTCCCGAATGTTTACCGAGCACTATGCGATTCTTGCTCCAGCCCACATCCTCTGCGCGCATGATTTCGTAAGTCTCGCGGTGCTTCAACACCCCATCCTGGTGGATGCCGGATTCATGGGCAAATGCATTGGCGCCGACAATCGCCTTGTTCGGCTGTACAGGAAATCCTGTCACATTGGAGACCAGCTTCGAGCAACTGAGGATTTGCGTTGTATCCAGCACGGTTTCACACTGATAGACATCTGATCGCGTACGTACCGCCATCACGATCTCTTCCAGCGAGGCGTTTCCTGCACGCTCGCCAAGACCATTGATGGTGCACTCCACCTGGCGTGCACCATGCATCACTGCAGCCAGTGAATTTGCCACGGCAAGCCCGAGATCATTGTGGCAATGCACCGAAAAAACAGCTTTATCCGAATTGGGCACCCGCTCAATCAAGGTGCGAATAGTCTCACCAAACTGCCACGGCATGGCGTAGCCGACAGTATCCGGCACATTGATGGTCGTTGCCCCTTCATCGATCACCGCCTCGATAATACGGCATAAAAAGTCGATCTCGGAGCGGCCTGCGTCTTCAGCAGAAAATTCGACATCATCTGTAAACTGGCGGGCGCGCCTGACAGACCTGACAGCCTGTTCGACAACCTGGTCAGGCGACATGCGCAATTTACGCTGCATATGAATCGGAGAGGTTGCGATAAAAGTATGGATACGGGATGAATTGGCGCCTTTCAATGCCTCGCCGGCACGGTCAATATCCCCGTCCAGCGCGCGCGCAAGACCGCACACTGTAGAATCCTTGACCACTTGCGCAACCGCCTGCACAGCCTCGAAATCACCCTGGCTGGCAATCGGGAAGCCGGCTTCGATGACATCGACCCGCATCTTTTCCAGCGCTCTGGCGATGCGCACTTTCTCGTCTTTGGTCATGGATGCGCCCGGACTCTGTTCTCCGTCACGCAATGTCGTATCAAATATTTTGAGTTGTTCTTTACTCATGGGAACTCTCCTGCATTGCCAGCCTCAGCGGCAACTGTTTTTCGTCATTCGTTGGATTGTTGCGTGAGATTCAGGCCCCCGCCAGGGCAACTTTATTTGAATGCCCAAACGGGCAGTAGTCGCAGGAGAGAGCGCAGATAGCGTGCAGCAGAAAGCCCGCTCATCAAATAAGCGTCAGTTGCGAAACTGATGGCGATGCCGTGGCCTTTCATAGCAGCTGATTGAATATTAGTTGATATATTATCTACGGAATTCAAATATAACCCATCAATTCGTATTTGCCAACATCTGAGTAATAAAAAACTGGTACTGATAAAAGATGAACCACGAAAGTCACGAACCACACGAAATCATCAAATATCTTCTTTCGTGACTTTCGTCTATTTCGTGATAAAAATCAGTTATTCAGAAGTTCCTTATCTCTTTTTTATCTCGTTCCCTCCCTCCTCGGTGGGAATGCATAATGCATACGGAGTTACCTTTGAGTCAGCTCTGCATTCCCACGCAGGAGCGTAGACAACGATGAAATCCGGGAAAGCCGGTTTTTTACATTTGCTCCAAAACCGCTCTCAAGCTATAGTCTCAAGTTAATTATGCCCTTGTGAGAGTGATCGGTATTTCAAGCGCCGACGCCTGTAACGACCGAGCCATCTTAATGAATAAAAAAACTATTCTGAACCAGACGCATCACGACCTGGGTGCCCGCATGGTGCCCTTCGGCGGCTGGGAAATGCCGGTGCATTACGGCTCCCAGATTGAGGAACACCATGCCATTCGCCGACACGCCGGCATGTTCGACGTCTCCCACATGCAGATCATCGACCTCAAGGGCAGCGACTGTAAACGCTATCTGCGCCACCTGCTTGCCAACGACGTGGGAAAACTAAAATCCACGGGCAGGGCGCTCTACTCCTGCATGCTCAACTCACAGGGTGGTGTGATCGACGACCTGATCGTCTATTTCATGGATGAAACCTGGTACCGCATCGTCGTCAACGCATCCACCGCACAAAAGGATCTTGGCTGGATCATGGAGCAGGTTGGCGTTTTCGGGATCGACGTGCTTCCACGCAGCGATCTGGCGATGATTGCTGTGCAGGGCCCCAAAGCGATTGAATTGACGCTGCCGCTGTTGAATGAAGAGCTGCACGAAGCAGCTGCAGAGCTGAAGCCCTTTTCAGCCGTCTGGGATCCCAGCTGGTTCATTGCCCGCACAGGTTATACTGGCGAAGATGGATTTGAAATCTTACTGCCTCAGAGTGACTGTGTCGCCCTGTGGAATGACCTTGCCGATGCAGGAGTGCGTCCCTGTGGCCTGGGTTCACGCGACACCCTGCGACTCGAAGCCGGCATGAATCTTTATGGCCAGGATATGGATGAAACAACCACCCCTCTGGTTTCAGGACTCGACTGGACAGTCGCATTGAAACCCGAAGAGCGCTCATTTATCGGTCGCGAGGCGCTGGAGAAGCAGAAAAAAGAAGGTATCCATCAACAACTTGTCGGCCTGGTTCTTGATGGACGAGGTATTCTGCGCAGTCATCAAAAGCTTTTTGTCGGTGACAAACAGATCGGAGAGATTACTTCTGGCAGCTTTTCACCCACTCTTGAACGCAGTATTGCACTCGCCCGCATCGAGACAGGCTCACCCCACGGTTTTGATGTGGAGATGCGTGGCAAGCATCTGCCCGTCAAAGTTGTAAAATATCCCTTTGTACGTCACGGCAAACTCGCCACCGAGCTCTAACTTAAAACCTAAAACTGACCTCCATGGAGCATTCTCATGAGTAATACCCCCGATGGGCTGAAGTACGCAAAAACACACGAATGGGTCAAGGATAATGGTGACGGCACTGTCACTGTCGGCATCAGCGACCACGCGCAGGAGCTGCTTGGCGACCTGGTCTTCGTCGAACTGCCTGAAGCAGGCAGCGATGTAGCAGCCGGTGACGAAATTGCCGTGGTTGAATCCGTCAAGGCCGCTTCCGATATCTACTCTCCGCTCTCGGGAAAGATCCTCGGTGTCAATGATGTACTAAATGACGCACCGGAAAGCATCAATGACTCTCCCTACGAAGAGGGCTGGCTGTTCACATTAAAAGTGGCTGACAAGAGTGAACTGGATGCATTGATGGACGCTGACGCCTATGCGAAACACGCACAGGATGAGGAGCATTAATGTTGGCTGTCATCGCGAACGAAGTGAAGCGATCTCCTGTGCCAGCGAGATTGCCACGGTCGCTTTGGCTCCCTCGCAATGACGGCTTTCACACGGGATTATTGCAAAGTCATGCATAACCAGATCGCCCTTCCCCCGAACCCCCGCTATCCCATGGACTGAATCAGAGGTTCCTTTAATGCCATTCATTCCCCACACCGCGGATGATGTCAATCGCATGCTCTCAAGCATCGGCGCCGACAGCATCGAAAGCCTGTTTGATGAGATCCCGGAAGATCTGAAATGTGGAGTCCTCGACGCCATCCCGGCAGGAATGAGCGAGATGGAGATCACCGAGCTGATGCATCAACGCGCTGCGGCTGATGGTCAGCCGGGCTGCTTCATCGGTGCCGGCGCGTACGACCACCATATTCCTGCTGCAGTGTGGGAACTTGCCACCCGCGGCGAATTTTATACCGCCTACACCCCCTATCAGGCTGAAGCCAGCCAGGGAACACTGCAGCTGCTGTATGAATATCAATCGATGATGACCGCACTGACTGGCATGGATGTCTCCAATGCCTCTCTCTATGACGGTGCATCAGCAGTGGCCGAGTCGATATTGATGGCGGTGCGCGCTAACCGCAAATCGAAATCCAGACGGGTATTGCTGCCGCGCAGCCTGCACCCGGCTTATCGCAAGACGGTAAAAACGATTGTGCACCATCAGAAGATCGAGCTGCTTGAACTCCCGTTTGATACGGCAAGCGGCAAAACCGATCTCGATGCACTCGACAGATACAGCGGTGAAGACATCACCGCACTGGTTATTCCCCAGCCCAACTTTTTCGGCGTACTCGAGGATGTCGATGCACTCACCAGCTGGGCGAAGAGCAATGGCGCCATCAGCATCGCCGTCGTCAATCCGCTCGCGCTCGCCATTCTCAAGCCGCCCGGTGAATGGGGCGACCAGGGTGTGGATATCTGCTGTGGAGAGGGTCAGCCGCTGGGGATCCCACTCTCATCCGGCGGCCCCTACCTGGGATTCATGTGCTGCAGACAGCAGCATGTACGCCAGATGCCGGGACGCATTATCGGCGGCACCGAGGATCTCGACGGTAAGCGCGGCTACACACTTACCCTGCAGGCGCGCGAACAGCATATCCGCCGCTCCAAGGCGACATCCAATATCTGCACCAACCAGGGATTGATGGTAACGGCAGCGACTATCTACATGGCGCTGCTGGGCGGTGAGGGAATGGCGCACACGGCCGCTGCCGCACACGCAAATACCGGGAAACTGGTTGAAAAATTATGCAGCATCGATGGTGTCGATGCGCTGTTCACATCTCCCGTGTTTAACGAAAGCGTATTGAAAATTAATGCCGCGCCAAAAAATGTGCTGCGTTCGCTGGCCGCGCACAATGTACTCGGCGGCTATGATCTTGGCGAAGAGTATCCCGAGCTCGGTGACGCTATCCTAGTATGTGCAACAGAGAAGCGCACCGAACAGCAGATAGAGGATTTTCGCGACAAGCTCGATCGCATCATGAACCGCCAGGCGAAATGTCCTGTTACACCGAAGTTTGATTAAACCTGACTCTACCTCTGCAGAGAGGGATAATGCGGATTGCACCCTGTCATAAACAAATGAACCAAATTTCAAAGATTACTCTCGCAAAGACGCAAAGCTCGCCAAGAAAAACCTTTGCGGTCTTCGCGTCTTGGCGAGAGAAAAAAATCTCTTCCATGCCTTGTCAGTCTAAGACTTGGTCTCACTAGACATAATAGATATAAATAAAGACGTTACCTCATGCTGATATTTGAACAATCACAATCCGGACGGCGTGCGACCGCCCAGGCCCCCGGCAGCGTCGCCTCACTGGAATCCATTCCGGCGTCAATGCGACGTGAGCAGCCTGCCGCCCTACCTGAAGTGTCGGAGATGCAGACAGTGCGTCACTATACGCGTCTCTCACGGAAGAATTTTTCCATCGACACACACTTCTACCCGCTGGGCTCCTGCACCATGAAATACAATCCGCGCGGCTGCAACACGCTCGCGATGCTGCCGGGTTTTTTGGCGCGCCACCCCTATGCGCCTGAGAGCCACAGCCAGGGGTTCATGGCCTGCATGTATGAGCTGCAGGAGATCCTCAAAGAGGTTACGGGCATGCGCGA